>CANQTH010000064.1 GCA_947626795.1 uncultured Lachnospiraceae bacterium | reverse complement strand
GGGCCAGATCCGCTCGCCCGGCTCGGCCTCTTCCATCCGCGCGGACAGACTTCCCGGCAGCTCGCCCCGCTGCTCGGCCGGATTCCCTACTGCCTTGTTCCGCTGCCCGGTCGGATTTCCCGGCAGCTCGTCCCGCTGCGCAAACTGATTCCCTACTGTCTCGTCCCGCTGCCCGGTCGGATTCCCCGGCAGCTCGCCCCGCTGCTCGGTCGGATTCCCTATTGCCTTGTTCCGCTGCTCGGTCGGATTCCCTGCCATCCCTTCCTGCACCAGCCCGGTCCTTAACGCCGCCTGCTCCCGGATCCCGAAAGGGCTTTCCTGGCCCGCCTGCGAAGGCTCCTCCGGGACTTCCCTCATTTCCTCCCGCAAGGCCGCCTGCCGCTTATCGATCTCCGACTGGTGCGTCCGGTACGTGATCTCCCGCCATTCCACGGAAAAATTCTCATAAACTAACGTTCCGAAATCCGCCGGCTTATTGTTCACCAGGATATCCATGTCCGTGTCGATCTCCACGTCCATGAACTCGATCAGTTGGGACACCGTATAGAAATTGCGCGTTTCCACGCGGTCGCCCTCCTGGATCTCATAATCCGGCGGCTCAAGGCTCCCGTTGACTTCCACGAACTTCGGGCAGCTCACGAGCTTCCCGTTGACTTCAAATGTCAGGCTGGACTTCCCATATTCTTCCAGCTCTTCCAGCCTGCAGGACGCAGGCGCGCCTACCGTGGAAGGCTCGATCACGATCTCGCTGTTCGGCTCTAACGGCGCGTTGATGCTCGAAATCCTGTCGTTGACGCGGACGATGGCCGACTCCCCGGTCTCCCCGCGGACGACGCGCTTCTTGCCATTGACCGTGAAGTTGATCTCGCGCCCCCGGCGCGGGAAAAGCTGCTCGTTCGGGAACCCCGCCTGCATCGCCGCGTCCACGATCGTCAGTTTGCTGTTGTCGTACAGTTTCATCCGCTCCCCGTTGAAGCGCACGAAGATGAAATTGTTCCTCTGGTCGTAATAATTCAAACAAATGCCGATCGGCGTCACCAGAAGCGGGTCCTTTTTGATCTCCGGCTGCCCAAAATGGATCTCCTGAAGCACTTCCTCACCGCGGAGCGCCACGCGCTCCTGCGGAAGTCCCAGCTCCGCCGCCAGGTTCTCCACGAAGCCGTGGACTTTCCCGCCGCCGCCGACCACGAAAGTCGCGCTCACGCTGGCGCCCCCGTTCAATTCCTTGATCTTGTCCGCGATATCTTCCGTCAGGCTGTCCACCAGCGGCTTTATGAGATCCCAGATCTCCTCCGCGTCCACCGTGTGCCTGATCATCATAATATCCTGGTACTCGATCTCCTTTTCCGTCGTGGAGCTTAGCTTGATATATTCCGCCGTCTTGAAGTCCACCAGGTAATGCTGCACCAAAAGCTCCGTGATCTCGTCCCCGGCGCACGGGATCATGCCGTAGGCAATGATGCTGCCGTCCCTGGTGATCGAGATATCGCTCGTCCCCGCGCCCACGTCTACCAGCGCGATGTTCAGCATGCGGAACGTCTCCGGGATCGCCACATTGATCGCGGCGATCGGCTCCAGCGTCAGGTTCGCCACGCGCAGCCCGGCCAGCCCCACCGCGGAATACAGGCCGTCCACGACGTCCTCCGGCAGGAAGGTGACGATGATCTCCTCGCTGATGACTTCCGCCTTATGCCCTTCCAGATTGGAAAACATATCCCCGTTCAGATAATATTTCACCACGGAATAGCCCACGCAGTAAAATTTCAGATGGCTGTCGTTGTTCTCATTCAAGATCTGCTGCGCCTTCTCCACGCCCAGCAGGTCCAGCGTATGGACGTCCTCCCCGGTCACGACCATCTCTTCCGGGAACATATACTCCACCGTCGTGGAAACCGTCTTTAACACGCGCCCGGCAGCCGCTATGCACACCTCGTCCAGCCGGATGTGGAGCTGCTCCTCCAACGCCTTCTTGACGGCGTGGATCGTGCGCCCGACTCGCCCGATGTCGTGAATCTGCCCGTCCAGCATGGAACGCGTCTCATGCTCCTTCATGTACTGCGCGATCACGTAAAACTCATTCTCTTCCTTATATCCTACCGTCCCTACGACGTTCCTGGTCCCGATGTCCAGCCCGAAAACCAAGGGAACCTCGCTCAATTCCTGTTCCATCTGCCTCATCTCTCCCTTTTCCTTCATGATCTGCGCGACCTGGTAAAACGTCTCTTCCTTCGTGCCGCTGTTATCTATTACCGTCTGGCAATGCCTGCGGTATTCCGCGTCCGAAAGCTGGCTCGCGAAGATCAGCTCGACCTTCTCCTTTGAATACCCCCGCTTTTCCATCAGACGCCGCCGCCGGATCTCCTCCGGCGCGTAAATATACCAGAACTCATCGCAAATCCTGTCATAATTCCCCTCGATCAGGAGCGCGGCCTCGATCACGACAAAATCCAGGACGCCGATCTCCTTTTGCTCGTCGATCTGCCCTAAGATCTCTTCCTTCACGGCTGGATGCACGACGCCGTTCACCTGGTCCCGAAGCTCGTCCGAGCGGAAAAGCTCCTCCGCTAACGCAGCGCGGTCGATGCTCCCGTCCTCTTCCACCAGCCCTGCCGGAAGGATCCGCAGCAGCTTCTTATGGCATTCCGTCCCAGGCTCCATCAGCCGCTGCGCGATCCTGTCCGCCTCTAAGTTCTTCACCCTGTAATTCTCTTCCAAATATTCCAATATGGCGGATTTTCCAGATCCAACTCCGCCGGTGATCCCAATTACCTGCATATGCCACAGCTCCTTTGTGCCTCTCTCGGGCGCGGCGCGCCCTGCCGCCGTCCGCCCCGCTTCGCTCCCTGAATGGTAACAGCTCAGCCTTTGCAGCAAGTGCAAAGGCCAAGGCTGAACGGTTTCCTTTCATGCGCCTCGTACCAGTTCTTCCCCGCACATCAGCTTCCCAAGCTGAGGGGATCCGTTCCTTTTAATGCGCCTCGTACCAGTTCTTCCCCCTGCCGACGCCGATCTCAAGCTTCACGGAAAGCTCCGCGGCCCGCTCCATTTCGCGCTTCAAGATTTCTTCCGCCAAGTCCGCCTCTTCCTCGTAAGCCTCGACCAGCAGCTCGTCATGCACCTGCAAGATCAGCCTGGACTTCAGCCCGGCCTCCTTCAACGCCGCGTCGGCGCGTATCATGGCGATCTTCATGATATCCGCCGCCGTCCCCTGGATCGGGGAATTCATCGCCACGCGCTCCCCGAAGGAACGCTGCATGAAGTTCCCGGAAGCCAGCTCCGGCACCGGGCGCCGCCTGCCGAACATCGTTTCCGCATACCCTTTTTTCTTCGCCGACGCCACCATCTGGTCAAGGAAGCTTTTGATCCCCGGGTATGTCTTAAAGTAAGATTCGATATAATCCGCCGCCTCTTTTTTCGTAATGCTCAGGTCCTGGCTCAGCCCGAACGAGCTGATCCCGTATACGATCCCAAAATTCACGGCCTTCGCGTTCCGGCGCTGCAGCTGCGTCACTTCCTCGAACGGGACGCGGAACACCTGGGACGCCGTGATCTTATGGATGTCCTGCGCCGTCCGGTACGCCTGGATCAGGTTGACGTCCCCGGACATATGGGCCAGCACGCGCAGCTCGATCTGGGAATAGTCCGCGTCGATGAAGACGCACCCCTCTTTCGGGATAAAGACCTTCCGGATCTGACGCCCCAGCTCCATGCGGATCGGGATGTTCTGGAGGTTCGGATCCGTGCTGCTGATCCTGCCCGTGGCCGTGATCGTCTGATGGAACGAGGAATGGATCCTGCCGTCCTCCCGAATGAAATTGGAAAGCCCGTCCGCATATGTGGACTTCAGCTTCGCAAGCTGGCGGTACTCTAAGATCTTCGACACCAGCGGATAGTCCGGCGCAAGCTTCTCCAGCACATCCGCCGCCGTGGAATATCCGGTCTTGGTCTTTTTCCCGTACGGCATTTTCAGCTTCTCGAACAAGACCGCGCCAAGCTGCTTCGGAGAATTGATGTTAAAACGTTCCCCGGCGTCCCGGTAGATCTCCTGCTCCAATTCCGCGATCTTGGACGCAAGGGACTCGCCGTACTCCCTGAGCGCGTCCGCGTTGACGCGCACCCCCGCCTCCTCCATCTCGTACAGCACAGGCACGAGCGGCAGCTCGATCTTCTGGTAAAGCTCCCACATCCCGGCCTCTTTCAGCTTTTGCTCCAATTTTTCGGAAGCCGCAAGCGACGTATAGGCCAGATAGCACGCATAGGCGCCCGGCGCGCCGTCCCCGCTCTCCACAGCCTGCGCAAGCCCGCGCTTCCCGATCAGATCCTGGCGGGACGGCAAAAACAGCCCGAGCTGCTCCTTCGCGACGTCGTCGTAGGCATAATCGCTTTTCAGCGGGTTGAGCAGGTACGCGCCGATCCGCACGTCGTCGATCCCGTCCCGCCGTCCCCCGTCCAGATAAGGGAGCTGCCCCTTCCAGTCGAACGTGGCCGCCCGGCCTGTCTCAAGCGCCTCGCACAGCCGCCTGGCCAGGTACGCGCCAGGCAGCTCCCCGCCTGCCTCCAGGAACACGGCTTCCTCCCCGCCCAGCGCGAGGCCAAGCCCCAAGATCTCCCCGTGGCGCCCCGCCTTCTCCTGCGGCTGCCCCAAAAAGAAATCCAGGCTCATCTGCCCTTCCGGCGCCGCGGCCTTCGGATCCGCCAGGATCCAGAACCCGATGCGTTCCGCGTCTTTCGCCCCCGCAAAGACGTCTTCCGCCTCCGCGCGCGTCCTGACCGTCCGGAACTTCCCTTCCAGAGGGTTGGACGGCGCGGCGTCCTGGAAATGCTGCAGCATATTCTTAAATTCCAGCTTCTTCATCCAGACGTAGGCCTCCGGCGTGAACAAGTCGCCAAGCGCGGCGTCCTCCAGCTTATGCTCGATCGGGACGTCCGTGTCAATGGCCGCCAGTGCCTTGCTCATCTGCGCCATGTCGTAATGCTCCCGCAGGTTGTTCCTCGCCCGCGGCGGCTTGACGTCCTCGATCTGCGCGTATGCGTTCTCGATGCTGCCGTAAGCGGCGATGATCGCGGTCGCCGTCTTCTCCCCGATTCCCGGCACGCCCGGGATATTGTCGGAACTGTCCCCCATCAGCGCCTTCACGTCGATGAACTCGGAAGGCGTGACATGGTACGCTTCCTTCACATCCGCCGCATAGTAATCCTCGATCTCCGTCCCCGTGCGCTTCGTCTTGGGGATGCGGATCTTGATATGGTCGCTGGCAAGCTGCAGCAGGTCGCGGTCGCCGGACACCAGCGACACCTCAAGCCCGGCTTTTTCGCTGCGCCGCGCAAGCGTCCCCAGGATATCGTCCGCCTCATATCCTTCTTTTTCCACGATCGAAACGCCCATAGCCCGCAGCACTTCCTTCATCACAGGAACCTGCTGCCGCAGCTCTTCCGCCATCGGCTTGCGCGTGCCTTTGTATTCCGCATACATCTTATGGCGGAACGTCGGCGCATGGACGTCAAACGCGACCGTCAGGTAGCCCGGCTTTTCCTCCTCCAATATCTTGAACATGATATTCAAAAATCCGTAAATGGCATTCGTATGGAACCCTTCCGCGTTCGTCAGGTCCGGGACGCCGAAAAACGCCCGGTTCAAAATACTATGCCCATCGATCAATACTATTTTCTTCTCCATAAATCGCGTCCTCTTGTCCCTGCCAGAATGCGCAAAGATCCTGATTCGAAGATGCCTGCGAAAGCAGGCCAAAATCCCGCGCCCTTAGACCGCCCTGGTCTGCTCCCGCAGCCATTCCCGCTCCTCGCCTGTCAAAAACGGGGAAAGCT
The DNA here is from genome assembly GCA_947626795.1 of uncultured Lachnospiraceae bacterium. Lineage (GTDB taxonomy): Bacteria > Bacillota > Clostridia > Lachnospirales > Lachnospiraceae > Petralouisia. The sequence continues at coordinate 8,176 of CANQTH010000064.1, read as the reverse complement.
TCCGGTACACCATTTCGTGGTAATCGTTTAGGAATCCCCGCTCCGCCGCCGTCATCTCTTCCGGCAAAACAGCGTCCAGATCGATCGGCGCGTAAGTGACCGTCTCGAATTCCATGAACTGCCCGTACTCGTTTTTCTCCGCTTTTTTGCAGATCAGCTCGTTCTCTGTGCGGATCCCGTATTCTCCCTCAAGGTAAATGCCCGGCTCGTCCGTCGTCACCATGCCTTCTTCCAGCACGCAGTCCACGCGCTCCCCCTGCCTCATTTTCCAGGAAAAGCGGTTCGGCCCCTCATGGACGTTGAGCAGATAGCCGATCCCATGCCCCGTGCCGCACCGATAATCGGCGCCCATCTGCCACAGCGGCTCCCTTGCCAAAATATCCAGGTTCGCGCCCCTGCACCCATGCAGGAATTTTGCCGCCGCAAGCCCGATATTCGCGCGGCACACCGCCGTAAAATGGCGTTTCTGCCTCTCGCTCAAAGGCCCGAGCGCGATCGTCCTCGTGACGTCCGTGCTTCCTTCCAGATAATGCCCGCCGGAATCCACCAGCAAAAACCCTTCCGGCCGCAGCTCCGCGTCCGTCTCCGGCGTCGCCGCATAATGCATCATGGCCGCGTGTTCCCCGTACGCGCTGATCGTGTCAAAGCTCACGTCCAAAAACAAGTCCTGCTCCCGCCGGAGACTCTCTAAGCGATCCGCGGCGGAACGCTCCGTGATCTTTTGCCTGCCGACGCTCGTTTTCAGCCAGCGCAAAAACTTCACGAAAGCGACGCCGTCCTTCACATGGGCGTTTTGAAGGTTGGCAAGCTCCGTCTCGTTCTTCACCGCCTTCATCCGCTCCGTGGGGTTCGGCGCGTCGATCTTCTCCACCCCGGGGGCCAGACTGGAGAAAATACGGTAATTTACAACGGATTCGTCCAGCAGGACTTTCTCTCCGGGCGCGATCCGGGCCGCATACCCGTAAATCTCCCCGTAAGGCATGACCGTGACGCCGTTTTGCCTGCAATGCCCGATCAGCTCCTCGTCCAAAACGCCCTCCTGCAAAAACCAGAGGCACGCCTCCTCCGTCACAACAGCGAAGGACAGCACGACCGGGACATGGCTGATATCGCTGCCCCGGATGTTGAGCAGCCAGGCAATGTCGCACAAAGACGTCAGGATATGGACGCCCGCGCCTTTCTCGCGCATCGCCTCCCGCAGCCGTCCCAGCTTGGACGCCGCGCTTTCTCCGGCATAACGCTCCTCCAGCAAAAACGCCGGGTTATGCGGAAGGGGCGGACGCCCCTCCCAGACCGCTCCGGCCAGGTCCTCCGACGCCGCGATCCTCCCGTGCCGCTCCGATGCGATCTTTTCATATTCAAGCCCGTCCTTCGCGCTTACCACGCGCCCGTCGAAGCCCAGGCAGCCGCCCTCCCGCAAATGCTCCCTGATATACTCCTTCAGCTTCGGGACGTTCTCTTCCCCCTGCCGGAACAGGACGACCGGGCTTCCCTCCAACTGGCGGCTGGCCTGGATAAAATATCGGCCGTCCGTCCACAGCCCGGCTTCTTCCATCGTGATGGCCGCCGTCCCCGCCGACCCGGTAAACCCGGTCAGGTACTGCCTCGCCTTGAAATGATCCCCGACGTATTCCGACGCATGGAAATCCGCCGTCGGCACGAGGTAGATGTCGATCCCCCTTTGCCGCATCTGCTCCCGTAGGGCTTCGATCCGTCCTGCTGTCACGCCTTTCTCCTTCCCGGCCTGCCCGCTCCCGCAGGCTGGCCTTTCCATCGATCCTATTCCGCCTTTACCGCGATAGCCTCGATCTCCACAAGCCCGCCTTTGGGCAGCTTTGCCACCTGCACGCAGGAACGCGCCGGGACGTCCCCCTTGAAATACTGCGCATAGATCTCGTTTACCTTCGCGAAATCCCCGATATCCTCCAAAAACACGCTTGTCTTCACCACCTGGTCCAAGCCGCTGCCCGCTTCTTCCAATACCGCGGCCAGATTCTCTATGCTCTGGCGCGTCTGCGCCTCCACGCCTTCCGGCAGCGTCCCGCTCTTCGGATCTAAGCCAAGCTGCCCGGACGTGAAGATCAGCCCCGCTGCCTCCACTGCGTGTACGTAAGGCCCGACTGCCGCCGGGGCTTTTGGTGCGTTGATCGTCTTTTTCATCTTTTTTCCCTCTTTCTTTGTGTGATTCATCCAACTGCCTTTTTATTTTATCACGTTCTCGCTTTTCCAGCAACCGTTATTCCGCGCGGCCCGCCGCTGTGGCCGTAACGATCCGGCCTTCCTGGTTACGGGATCCGCCCATTCCAGATCGCCTGCGGCGGGGCGGACTCACTCCTGGCCTGATCTTCGTATCCCTACGGACTTTGCGGCAGGCGCAAAGTCCCCGGCCAAACTGTTCCCGCCGCTCTTTACAGGTTGCGTACCTTAAATTCCCGCTCCGATTCCCGGCGCATATCCTTCTTCGCGATATCCTGCCGCTTGTCGTAGAGCTTCTTGCCGCGCGCCAGCGCGATCTCCACCTTCACCAGGCTTCCTTTGAAATATACCTGCAGCGGGACGAGCGTGAAGCCCTTTTCCTTGATCCGCCCGGAGATCTTGCGGATCTCCCCCTTATGCAGCAGCAGCTTCCGCGGGCGGAGCGGATCTTTGTTGAAAATATTCCCTTTTTCATAGGGGGAGATGTGCATCCCGTAAAGGATGGCCTCCCCGTCCTCGATGCGGATGAACGACTCCTTGACGGAGCATTTCCCCATGCGCAGGGACTTCACCTCCGTCCCCGCCAGGCTGATGCCCGCCTCGTATTTTTCCACGATAAAATAATCGTGGAACGCCTTCTTGTTGTTGGCGACCAGCTTCCTGCTGTCTTTTCCCATTTACGCTCCCTCCCCTCAAAACGAGCCGTCCCGGTACCGCCCGACGTCCTCCGCCGGGACGTCCAGGCCAAAATCCTGCGCGTCTTCCGCCAGCACAAAATCGATCGTGCGCATCATCTTATCGGTATCCGCGACCGTCACGCGCACTGTCTGCCCCAGCTTGTAGCGTTTCCCGGTCGTTTCCCCCACCATCTCGTAGGACGCCTCGTCATAATGATAATAGTCGCCGCGCAGGTTCGTCACATGGATCAGCCCTTCCACCGTATTCGGAAGCTCTACATACATCCCCCAGGACGTGACGCTTGAGATCGTGCCTTCAAAAGTCTGCCCGATGCGTTCCTCCATATATTCCACTTTCTTGAGCTTGTCCGTCTCGCGCTCCGCCTCCTCGGCGCGCCGCTCCCGCTCGCTGGAGCTTGCCGCGACTTCCGGCAGGATCTGGCTGTAATGCTCGATCCTCTTATCCGTCATCTTCCCCCGCAGCGTCTCCTTGATGATCCTGTGGATCTGCAAGTCCGGGTAACGGCGGATCGGCGACGTGAAATGGCAGTAATATTTCGCCGCCAGGCCAAAATGCCCGGTGCAATCCACCGTATATTTCGCCTGTTTCATGGAACGCAGGGTCAGGCGGCTGATCAGCGGCTCTTCCGGCGTGTCCTCGATCTTCTCCAGGAGCTTCTGCAGCTCTTTCGGGTGGATCTCGTCCTGCCCGACGCGGAGCGTATGCCCGAAATTATGGATAAACAGCGACAGTTTCCGGATCTTTTCCGGATCCGGCGTGTCGTGCGTGCGGTACACGAACGGGATCTCCTGCCAGAAGAAATCCTGCGCCACCGTCTCATTGGCGATCAGCATGAAATCCTCAATGATCCTGGTCGCGACATTCCGCTCATACGGCTTGATCTCCAAAGGCCTGCCGTTTTTGTCCAGGATGATCTTCGTCTCCGGAAAATCAAAATCGATCGAGCCGCGCTTCCTGCGCTTCCTGCGCAAGATCGCCGCAAGCTCCTCCATCCGCTCGAACATCGGGACAAATTCCCGGTATGTCTCCATCTCCGCCTCGTCCCTGTCCTTTAAGATCTTCCGCACGCTCGTATACGTCATGCGCGCGTCCACGCGCACGACCGTTTCCGCGATCTTATGGTCGATCACTTCTCCCTTAGGATCGATCAGCATGATGCAGCTGAGCGCGAGCCGGTCCTCTCCCGCGTTCAGCGAGCAGATGCCGTTGGAGAGGATATGCGGCAGCATCGGGATCACGCGGTCCACCAGATAAACGCTCGTCCCGCGCTTGAGCGCCTCAACGTCCAGCGCGCTGCGCTCCTGCACATAATTCGTCACGTCTGCGATATGCACGCCCAGCCGATAATTCTCCCCTTCTTTTTCCAGGGTGATGGCGTCGTCCAGATCCTTCGCGTCCTCCCCGTCTATCGTCACCATCCGCCATTCCCGGACGTCCATGCGCCCGGCCATGTCCGCCTCGCTCACGGGCTTCCCGACGTTCTGCGCCTGCCGCAGGACTTTTTCCGGAAATTCCACCGGGAGGTCATATCCTTTCACGATGGACATGATATCCGTCCCCGGGTCATTGACATGCCCGATGATCTCCACGACCTTCCCTTCCGGCTTCCTTCTCTCATCGCCATAATCCGTGATCTCCGCAACCACCTTATGGCCCTCGACCGCCCCGTTCGCATACTCCAGCGGGATAAACACGTCCTGCCCGAGCTTCATGTCGTCCGGAACCACAAACCCGAAATTCTTGTTTTTCTGGAAATATCCCACGACGCGCGTCGTCCCATGCTCCAGCACTTTCACGACTTTCCCTTCCTGCCGCCTCCCCGCGCCGGGCTTGCCGGGCAGCAGCGCGATCTGCACCACGTCCCCGTGCATCGCGCCGTTTACGCAGGATTCCGGGATAAAGACGTCCTGCTCCTGCCCTTCCACCGTGACGAAGCCGAACCCTCTCGCATTCCCGGTAAACGTGCCGCTTATGACTTTTCCCCTGGACTTGGCATATTTGCCGCGCTTCGAGACTTCGATCTTCCCGTCTTCCAAAAGCCCCTCCAGCGCCTCTTCCAATTCCCGCCGTTCCGACCTTGAAACGTCCAAAAACGCGGCCAGCTCCTTTATCTTCATCGGGACATAGAACTCGCTGCACATCAATTCGTAAATGATCTTCTTTCTCTTTTCCAATAACTTTTTATCCATATGGCTTCTCCCTATCTTACACAGGATGCGCGCGGGCGAGTGCAAAATCCTGGGCTGAACTGTTATGGAGCATCTTCGCGTATCAGGGCGCAGCCCTTTTCCCTTGCGGGATGGGGGTTAGAAAACAAAGCGGGCGGCCCGCCCCGTTCTGCTCTCGCCTGCATTTTTCCGGCCGCACAAGGAAAAAAGACTGCCGCGTCCCGACAGTCTCTCGTACCAGATGCAACCACCCTCCGCGGTGATCCTTTAAATACTACCAATATTCAATACGGCCGCAATCACAAGGAACAAAAATACCAGCGCAGTCGTAATCTTCACAAGCATCCCTTCCATGGAACGGCCCTTGTTCTTGCCCCAGTATGTGTCCGCCGCGCCGCTGATCGCGCCAAGCCCCGCGGACTTGCCTTCCTGCATCAATACGATCACGGTCAATGCAATGCTTATTAAAATGAATACTACGGTCAGAACGATCCTCAATGCTCCCATTTCCTTACCCTCCTGTTATTCTTCCAAAAATCTATGTTATCATACCATATGCGGAGGCAATTTTCAAGAGTTTTTTCATTATCCGTAACAGTTCAGCCTTCGGCCTCACAGTTACGGAATCCGGCTCATTTCAAGTTTGCCTTCGGCAAAGAGCCGGATTCCCTCTCGGCAAAATTTACACGTTCTTACGGACTTTGCAGCAAGTGCAAAGTCCTAAGCTGAACTGTTACGCCTGTAATAATTATGAAAATGTCTTCTTTCCTCTATTCTTTATAAAACGCCTCGATCGCCCCTGCAAAAAATTCCGCGGCTCCTTCTCCATACTTTTCATCTGTTTTTGCTCTTACCATTTCATTCTGATAAGAATGCGACACGGAGAGCATCAGTCCCCGTTCCTCTTTCACCTGGCTAAACTGCTTCATCACAAATCCATATTCGGCAACAAGTTCCTTTACCTCGAAAGAATCTACCGGGCAGCCAATTTTTGTGGCTATTTTTTCTAAAACTGCTTCTATCCGTTTCGCATAACTATCTGCAACTTCTTTGCTGACAGGTTTTTTCGCGGCGGACAGATATTTCTCTTTCCCGCCATACCACTCAACCACCTTCGCATAATTTTTCTGCATTTCTTCTCCGGAAACTGCTTCCATGTAATGCTCTTTCCATTTTTCAATACTCCCAAACTCTTTGATCGAAAGTTCTTTCAGATCCTCCGGCATATGTTCTAACATAGCCTGGAACATTTCTTCCATTTCTGTTTTACTGAAAACCGCAAAATCCATCTTATTCTCTCCTTTCAGAATGTCATCAATGCTGGAGATCAGACGCTCCATACGCGTCTTTTTCGCAACCAGCATATTCTTCTGCATTTGCAGAATCTGGTTTCTGTCAAGATCAGGGTTTTCCATAACAGCTTTGATTTCCTTTAAAGGAATGTCGAACTCACGGAAGAATAAAATTTGCTGTAAATCCTCCAGGGCTTTATCGTCATAAAGCCGGTATCCCGCTTCACTTTTTTCCGTGGGAGTAAATAACCCAATTTCATCATAATAGTGAAGCGTGCGCACGCTGATACCTGTGAGTTCCGATATCTCTTTTACTGTCATCATTCTATATACCCTCCCTGTTCCTGATATAAACACTCTACTCTATGACGTTCCGTGAGGGTCAATAGGATTTTTCTAAATTTTTGAATTTTTATATTCATATTTTACAGGAAATTTTTCAGACAATTTGAGTCATTTCCTAAATCGCATAAAAAGCCCTGCGTCACGCTTCCGCGTCGGGCGTCTGGCCGACATGGCCTTTGCGAAAACGCTTGGGCAGATAGCAACGCCTGTATTACGCTTCCGCGTCGGGCGCCTGGCCGATATGGGCGGGCCATCTGCACTCCGTGATCTCCATCTCCGTAAAAACCGCCCGGAAAGAAGAATCCTCCGCGCTGCAGGCATAAATGCCGACCGGAACGCTTTCAGCCGCACGGAACATATGGCAGACCCGCATCTGATGATACTCCAGCCCGTCTAAGGAATTTTCAATGCAAAAATCGCTTTCCCTGCGGCTTAAACGGAACCACATGGACTTGATAGAAGCGTCCACGTCCGTCGAAGCCCAATCCGAATATCCCAGATTGGTCACTACGGAACCCAGCCGCTGGATCTTCTCATTCTCATACTCCACGGAAGCCTTCAGCCAATTTTCGCTGTCTAAGTACATCACGACGCCGCATTGGTCATACCGCCGCTTGCTTTCAAATTCCGTCTTAACGATAAAGGAAAAATATGGTTCCCTGACCTCGGTCTGCAGCAACGGCGCGTTGTCGTTGCGGAAGTGGTAATACGTCCTCTGCCACAGATCCGTGCGCGGCTGCGTGACGATCTCCACCCGGTTCCCCGCGACTGTATGGCTTTCCGGTTCCCTTGTCCATTTCAAAAGATCTGCTTCCCATTTCATATCTATCCTCCTGTTCCTTTCCGGTACTTCGCCTTGATCCTAAGATAGGCGGCCGCGATCCCTATGACCCATACGGCCGCCCCTTTCTATACTAGCGGATAACGGTTCTGCCTTGCGGATTCCCTGTCACGGGATCCGCCCATTCCAGGTCGCCTTTCCCGTTCTTTCATACCGCCTATCATACCACAGATTTTTAGTGCCGTCTACGGCCGGGCGCGAACTTTCCGCGTATCCGGTAACAGCTCATATTATTACAGTTCACTGGTTCAGCGAACTATAACTTCATATTTCTAAAAATTTCATAAACTCACGCATATCCATTGACAAACGCCTCCCTGTCCCGCTATAATCCAACTATGCGAAAATCATCCACATCCAGGGATTTCACTTATGCCGTTCGGCAGTTCCAGGGGCAGACGCCCTCTGACAGATTCCTTTCGGACAGATTGCATCCACCTTCTCATGAATCCAGTAACATTACAGGCTTACGGCTCGCAAGCGCTTTAGACATCCTGCATCCGCCCCCTCTCTTAAACCTTTCATTTTACAGGCCTACGGCTCGCAAGCGTTCCTGCGGCCTGCTTCCGCCCCTCTTGCGCGAACCTGGCAGCTTTATAAACCCACAACATACAAAAGGAGTGATCCATATCGAA
>CANQTH010000063.1 GCA_947626795.1 uncultured Lachnospiraceae bacterium | reverse complement strand
AATCGACAACGGCCAGAGCGTCCGCATCCGGGACAAGGGCGAGCCGGGAACGAACGGAGGCCCGAGAGGGGATCTGCTCGTGGAAGTGAATGTTTCCAGGCATCCGATCTTCCAGCGCCAGGACATGAACATCTACTCCACAGCCCCAATTTCCTTCGCACAGGCCGCGCTGGGCGGCGAGGTGCGCATCAGCACGATCGATGGGGATATTCTCTACGAAGTGAAGCCGGGGACGCAGACTGATACCAGGATCCGGCTGAAGGGCAAGGGCATCCCTTCCCTGCGCAATTCTTCCGTGCGCGGCGACCATTACGTCACGCTGGTAGTCCAGGTGCCGACCGGGCTGAACGAAGAGGCGAAGGAGGCTCTGCGCAGGTTCGACGAGGCCAGCGGGCAGTCATTGAAGAAGCAGAACGGCGCAGCCGGGACGGAAAAGCATAAGCGGAAGGGGTTCATGGGAAAGATCAAGGAATCCTTTGAAGATATATGACGGTATGCAACCGTTTGGCCCAGGACTTTGCGCTTGCCGCAAAGTCCGTAGGGACATGGAAATTCAGCCAGGCGGGAATCCGCCCCCGGAGGCGGTCTGGGAATGGGCGGATTCCATAACCGTTCAGCCAAAGGCTGGATGTTGTGACGGTATTCAGGCACAAGATTGGGATATGTTTTTTTGCGGAATATACCATATCTTGTGCCTGAATGCTGTTTTTTTTTGCAATTTTTTGTTGCAGAAAGAGGGAATATTGATTATACTAAGAACGAAACAGTCTCAGGACAGGGAAAAGATCGCTAAGGAGGGATGCGGGATGAAGAAAAAACATGGTCTGCCGCTCTTGCTCGTGCTCGTGCTGTCGTGCGGCATGATGGCATATGCCCAGGGCAGTAAGCAGGGCGTCCAGGTGAAGGAAGTCGCGTTTACGGAAGAAGACCGTTATGACGGGGATTTTTACAGAGAGCCGGAGGCGCGTTATGCAAAACCGGCCGGAGAGTGGAGGTATTACAGCACGGGGGAGGCGTCCCCTACGTTTGAGGAATATATGGTGGATGCGTTCCAGAACCTCGAAGAGGTGATCGACGTGTCCGCTTATGGGATTGAGGTGGCGGATGCGCAGGAGGCGTACCTGCAGGTTTTGAATCACCATCCGTCCATTTTTTATGTGGACAGGGGCTTCAGCTATTCTTATGGAAATGGGAAGATCCTAAGCTATGTCGTGTCATATTCCGGCACAAAGGAGGAGATCGCGCGGCAGCGCGCGGCGTTTGACCAGGCGGGGGACGAGGCTCTTGCGTCCGTGGACAGCTCCATGAGCGTATTGGAGAAGATGCTGGCCCTGCACGATTACCTGGCGCTGAACTGCGAATATGACTATGAGCGGTATTTGGCGGGAGCGGGGAACGTGCCGGAGGTTTCCCATAATGCTTACGGGGCGCTGGTGGAGCGGCTGGCAGTCTGCGACGGGTATGCGAGCGCCTATCTTTATCTGCTGGAGGAACGGCTGGGGATCCCTTGCGAGATCGTCACCAGCGAAGTGATGTCCCATGCGTGGAACCTGGTTTCCCTGGATGGGGACTGGTACCATGTGGACGTGACATGGGACGACCCGACCTGGGATACCACAGGGCGCGCGGGACACAACAACTTTTTGCTGAGCGACGCGGGGATCGCGGCCGCAGGCAATTCAAATAAGCACAGGGAATGGGTTGCCGAGCATAAGGCGGCTTCCGATCAGTACGACGACGCGTTTTGGGCGGATGTGGATTCTGCCATCTGCCCGGCAATGGGCGGCTGGTATTATTCGGAATACAGCGATCAAAGCGTGAACCTTGTGCGGAAGGAAACGCTTCTTGGTGACGAGAAGACCGTCGTCGCAACGGAAGATCCATGGAATGAGGGCATGGCTTATTATCTGGGAAGCTATATGTACTTAGATGTGGCGGACGGGGAGCTTTATTTTAACGGCAGGACGAAGATATACTGCCTGTCTGAAAATGGGAAAGCGGAGGAAGCGTACGCGCCCGAGGTTGGGGACAAGCTGATCTACGGGTTTACAGTGCGGGGCGAGAACCTGTGCTACGTGCTGGCCGATACGCCGAACAAGAATGCGAAGGAAAATGTCTTAACGTATGCGCTGCCAAAATTGCAGAAGCCGGAGCTGGAGGGGATCAGCGCGGCGGACGTGGAAGCGGTATACGACGGGACGGCAAAAGAGATTAAGATTAATGGCCTGGAGGAAGGCGACGAGGCGCAGTACGCGGGAGCGGACGGCATCTACGGAAGCGAGCAGCCCGTGATGGTGGACGCAGGGACGTACGAAGTATCTTATCAGGTAAAGCGGGAAGGGTACAAGACGTATGAAGGAAAGGCCACGCTCCGGATTCGGAAGGCGGTTCCGGACTACGCTGCCCCGGAAGGGCTGGAGGCAAAGATCGGGCAGACGTTAGGGGAGATTTCGCTCCCGGAAGGGTTCGCCTGGGAAGAGCCGGGAAGCACGCAGATGACAGAGGCTGGCATCTTTACGTTCCATGTCTCCTATGAGCCGAAAGATACGGGCAATTACGAGAGCGTAACGGGGATCGAGGTCAAGGTTACGGTCGTTCCGGCGTCAGAACCGGAGCCGGATCCAAAACCAGAACCAGATCCAGAGCCGGAACCGGATCCAGAGCCAAAGCCGGAACCGGAGACGCCGGAGCTGGAAGGGATCAGCGCGGCGGATGTGGAAGCGGTATACGACGGGACGGCGAAGCGGATTGAGATCCAGGGCTTAAAAGAAGGCGACGAGGCGCAGTACGCGGGGGCGGACGGCGTATACCGGAGCGAGCAGCCCGTGATGGTGGACGCCGGGACATACGAAGTATCTTACCGCATTTTGTGCAGCGGCTTCCGGATGTTCTTGGGAAGCGCGAAAGTCACGATAAAAAAGGCAATGCCCGTTTATGCCGTGCCGGAAGGGCTTGCGGCAAACGTAGGGCAGACGTTGGGGGACGTCGCGCTCCCGGCGGGCTTTTCCTGGGAAGAGGCGCCGGATTTTGTATTCGGCAGGGAAGGGACGTTCACGTTCCATGCGGCCTACCAGCCGGAAGACGCCGTCAATTACGAGACGGTCTCAGGCGTCGCGGTGGAAGTGTCCGTGTCCTGTCCGGGACATCAGTACAGATCGGCCGTGATCCGTCCGGCGACAGAGGTGCAGAAGGGGCTTTTGTCCTATACCTGCACGATCTGCGGAGACGTTTATACTGAGGAGACCGCGATGCTCGCGCCGAAGGCCCCGGGGAACGCCACAGGGCTGAAGGTTACGATGACGACGGTCGGCTCCTTGAAATTCTCCTGGAAGAAAGCGGACTGCGACGGCTATCGGCTGGAATTTTACAAAGGGAGCAAGAAGGCATCGACCAAATACACAGGGGAAACGACCTGCCTGTATACCATGCTGAAAGAGGCGACAGTCTATAAGCTGGTCGTGACGCCGTACCGCGGCAAAGAGGGGAACAGGCGTTACGCGTCCAAGGCGGCGAGCATTACGACGGCGACCTCCCCGGCGCAGGCGAAGCTCTCGTCCGTGAAGAAAAGCGGCGCGTCCAAGGCGAAGATCACTTGGAAGAAGACGGCGGGCGCGAGCGGATACGAGCTTTACATGAAGACCGGGAACGGGAAGTTCAAGAAAGTGAAGACGATCTCCAGCAAGAAGGCGAAGATGCAGTCTTATGTGAAGACGGGATTGAAAAAAGGGAAGAAATACAGTTTCCGGCTGCGGGCGTATAAGACCGTGGATGGAAAGAAGGTTTACGGGATATACAGCGGCAGCAAGTCCGTGAAGATAAAATAAGGGAAAACGCGGCAGCTTTGCCCAGGGATTTTGCGTTTGCCGCAAAGTCTGTAAGGGTATGAAAACTCAGACAAGAGGGCTGGGCTGTTCACAAGAAAGAGGGAGGAAAAGAGATGAATCAGCCTGAGAATGATATCACAGGGGAGAATTTTTGGGGATCCGGACAGGCAGGATCCCCGGCACGCCCGTTGGAAGCGGAGCGGCGGAAGCTGGCGGAGGAGAGGCTGAAGCTGGAGCGGGAAAAGAAAGAATTTCATCTAAGGCAGGAGACGGAGGAAAAACGCTTTGCGGAAGAGGCCTACTTGTTCCAGATGAAGTGGAAGATCTTAGAGAGCGAACTCAAGAAGCTGGCGCGGGAAAAGCAGATATGGGAAAGCGAAAAGGAACTCAGCCGCCGCAGGGCGGGCAGCCATCGGAGAAGCCCCGTGTCGGCGGAAGGCGCGGAGGTGTTCTTTTCCGGCGTGGAGGACGAGCTTTCCTTGAAGAAACGCTACAAGGAGCTGATCAAGATCTATCATCCGGACAACCAGGGCGGCGATACCGTGACGCTCCAGAAGATCAACAAGATCTACGACATTTTAAGGAAACAATATTCAGCATGAGAGTGAGAAGTTATGAAGTGGGATAAGTTTACGGTCAAGACGACGACCGGGGCGGAGGACGTCGTCAGCAGCATGCTGGCGGACCTCGGCGTCGAGGGCGTGCAGATTGAGGACAACGTGCCTTTGTCCGCGGAAGAGAAGGAGAAGATGTTCATTGACATCCTGCCGGAGCTTCCACCGGACGAGGGGATCGCGTACCTTAGCTTTTTTTTGGAGTCCGGGAAGGATCATGCGAAGCTGCTGCGGCAGGTGCGGGAGGAACTGGACGGCCTGCGCGGCTTTTTGGATATCGGGGAAGGGAGCATCACGCAGGATGAGACAGAAGATGCGGATTGGATCAATAACTGGAAGCAGTATTTCAAGCCGTTTTCCATTGACGGCATCTTGGTGAAGCCGACCTGGGAGGAAGCCCCCAAGGGGCAGGATTACCGCTTTATAGTCGAGATCGACCCGGGGACGTCTTTTGGCACGGGGAAGCATGAGACGACCCAGCTTTGCATCCGGCAGCTCATGAAGCGCCTGCGCCCGGGAGATGATGTGCTGGACGTCGGATGCGGGAGCGGGATCCTTTCGCTCATCAGCCTGAAGCTGGGCGCGGGCAGCGCGACAGGCGTGGACATTGATAAGATCTGTATGGCGGACGCTGGGAAAAATATGCAGGCGAACCATATCCCGCCGGAACAATATCGGTTTTTGCATGGCGACCTGATCCGGGACGAGGCGTTCCGGGCAAAGGCCGGGACGGACTACGATATCGTCGTGGCGAATATCCTCGCGGACGTCGTCATCCCGTTAAGCCCGGTCGTTCCGGGGCTTTTGAAGGAAGGCGGCCTTTATGTCGCGAGCGGCATCATTGATTTTAAGGAAGAAGAAGTAAGGCGCGCGGTGGAGGCGGCCGGGCTGAAGATCTTAGAGATATGCCGCCAGGGAGAATGGGTCAGCGTCACCGCGGGAAAATAGGGGCAAGTTCAGCCGGGAGGGGATCCGAAAGGCTGGGCTGCCGCATAAGTAGGAGATGGAGATGTTTCAATTTTTTGTGGAGCCGGGGCAGATCCAGGCAGAAGAGGCGCATATTATAGGAAGCGACGTGAACCATATCAGGAACGCCCTCCGCATGAGGCCGGGCGAGCAGGTGCGCGTCAGCGACGGGGGAAGGCGGCGATTACCTCTGCGAGATCTGCGCGGTGGGGCAGGAGCAGGTGGACTTGAAGATCTTAGGACGCTGCGCCGGGACGGAGCTTCCGGTACACGTCGTTTTGTTCCAGAGCCTGCCGAAGGGCGACAAGATGGAGACGGTCATCCAAAAGGCCGTGGAATTGGGCGTTAGTGAGATCGTCCCGGTCGCTACGCAGAATTGCGTGGTGAAGCTGGACGAAAAGCGCGCGGCGGCAAAGCGTTCCCGCTGGCAGGCGATCGCTAAGAGCGCGGCGGAGCAGTCGAAGCGCAGCAGGATCCCCCAGGTGGGGGAAGTCCGGGATTTTCGCGCGGCGTTTGAGGACGCGGGGCGTTTGGACGTGAGGCTGTTCCCGTATGAGAACGCGCGCGGCATGGCGCATACCAGGGAAGTCCTGCGCGGCATAAAAGAAGGGGATTCCGTCGGGATATTCATCGGGCCGGAAGGTGGGTTCTCCCCCCAGGAGGTGGAGCTTGCGCGCGGGGAGATGGAGATCATTTCCCTGGGGAACCGGATCTTGCGCACGGAGACGGCCGGGATGGCTGCGCTTTCCATGCTCGTATATGAATTGGAATGACGGTCCGGGCGGAATCCGTAACAGAGAATCCGAAAGTTTTAAGTTGTTCTGATGCTTGGAAGAGATCCGGGCAAGATAAGAGAGACAGGAAAAGAGTAAGAAGATAGGAAATAAGAGGCAAGATGGAAGCATATTTTGACAATTCAGCGACGACGCGATGCTCCGATTCCGTGAGGGAGCTGATGGGGAAGGTATGTTCCGAAGATTACGGCAACCCCTCCTCGATGCACCGGATGGGGGTCGCGGGGGAGCGCTACATCCGCGAGGCGAAGGAACGGATCGCAAAGACCTTAAAGGCGCGGGAGGATGAGCTGATCTTTACGTCCGGCGGCACGGAGGCGAACAACCTGGCCCTGATCGGGACGGCAATGGCGAACCGCAGGAGCGGGACGCATCTGGTGACGACGAAGATTGAGCATCCGTCCGTGGAAGGGCCGATGAAGTTCTTAGAGGAGCAGGGATTTTCCGTGACGTACCTGGACGTGGACGGCGACGGGCGGATCTTTTTGGATCAGTTGGAAGAGGCGGTCACGCCCGACACCATCCTCGTGTCCATCATGTATGTGAACAATGAGATCGGGGCGGCAGAGCCGATCGGGCAGGCCGTCTCGGCGGCCAAGGGGAAGAACCCGTCCGTGCTGTTCCATACGGACGCCATCCAGGCGTATGGGAAGTATCAGATCTGCCCGAAGCGGCTGGGGATCGACCTTATGTCCGTAAGCGGCCATAAGATCCATGGGCCGAAGGGGAGCGGGTTCTTGTATGTGAAGGAAAAGACAAAGATAAAGCCGATCCTGTTTGGCGGCGGGCAGCAAAAGGGGATGCGCTCCGGGACGGAGAACGTGGCCGGGATCGCGGGCCTCGGCCTGGCGGCGAAAGAGGCGTACGAGGGCTTTTCGGAAAAGCAGGACCGCCTCTACCGCTTGAAGGAAGCGTTCCTTTCGGGACTTGCGGGCGAGCCCTGGGCGCACGTCAATGGCAGAACGGGCCGGGACAGCGCGCCGCACATCGTGAGCCTGAGCGTTGACGGCGTGCGCAGCGAGGTCTTGCTCCACGCGCTGGAGGACAGGCAGATCTACGTGTCCTCGGGCAGCGCGTGCGCGTCGAATAAGCCGGCCGCCAGCCGCACGCTCCAGGCAATCCAGGTCAGGAGGCCTTATCTGGAATCGACAGTGCGCATCAGCTTCTGCCCGGAAAATACGGAAGAAGAGGTGGAATACTGCCTGCGGAACTTAAAAGAACTTGTGCCGATGCTGCAAAAATACACCAGACAGTAAGAAACGGCGCCGCAAATATGCAGGCGGCGGGAACCCGGGTTGGATGGCTTACATGGGGAGCTTGCGGCGGCGCCGCAAAATATGCAGGCGGCGGAAACCCGGGACGGATGAGCCAGCATGGGGAGTTTGCGGCGGACGGGCCGCCGCATGGGAAGAGGGAGGATGGAAGGATGTTTCAGGCGTTTTTGATAAAGTACGGGGAGATTGGGATCAAGGGGAAGAACCGCCATCTGTTTGAGGAAGCCTTGATGCAGCAGATCCGGCACGCGCTAAAGGACGTGGACGGGGAATTTGAGGTGACGAGGGAGCAGGGGCGGATCTACGTGGAAGCGGCCGCGGAGCTTGACTATGAGGAGGCTTTAGAGCGGCTGCAGCGCGTGTTTGGGATCGTCGGGATCTGCCCGGTCGTGATCGCGGAGGATAAGGGCTTTGAAAAGCTGGCGGAAGACGTGATCGCTTACTTAAAGGAGCGTTACGGCGGGCGCCCGATGACGTTTAAGGTTCAAACGCGCCGGGCAAGGAAGGACTATCCGATCCCGTCCATGGAAGTGAATGCCGCTTTAGGCGAGCGGATCCTGCAGGCGTTCCCGCAGATGAAGGTGGACGTGCATCAGCCGGAGCTTCTGCTGAACGTGGAGATCCGTAAGAAGATCAACATTTATTCGGACGTGATCCCGGGGCCGGGCGGGATGCCGGTCGGCACGAGCGGGAAGGGGACGCTTTTGCTCTCGGGCGGGATCGACAGCCCGGTGGCGGGATATATGATCGCCAAGCGCGGCGTCACGGTCAACGCCGTTTATTTCCATGCGCCGCCGTACACGAGCGACCGCGCGAAGCAGAAAGTCGTGGACTTGGCGAAGATCGTCGCAAGGTATGCCGGGCCGATCACGCTCAAGATCGTGAATTTTACGGAGATCCAGATGTATATCTATGAGAAATGCCCGCACGAGGAGCTTACGATCATCATGCGCCGTTATATGATGCGGATCGCGGAGCATTTTGCGAAGGAATCCGCGTCGCTCGGCTTGATCACGGGGGAGAGCATCGGGCAGGTGGCGAGCCAGACGATGCAGTCGCTGGCGGCCACGGACGAAGTGTGCAGGATGCCGGTGTACCGCCCGCTGATCGGTTTTGACAAGCAGGAGATCATAGACGTTTCGGAACGGATCGGGACGTACGAGACGTCTATCCTGCCTTATGAAGACTGCTGCACGATCTTCGTGGCGAAGCATCCGGTCACGAAACCGAACGTAAAGGTCATCCGGCGTTCAGAAGAGAAGCTGAAAGAGCGGATTGACGAGATGGTGAAGACGGCGATCGAGACGGCGGAGACCGTGGAGGTCGAATAGATCCGCGCGCCCCGCAGCCGGATGCGGCCTGCCATCCGCAAAAGAAAAAGGCTTTGCGGCAAGCGCAAAGCCAAAGGATGGAGCGGCCATGAGGGTCATACGATGTACGGCTTTAATACTTCCATGATCTCGTCCACGTCGTTTTCGCCATGGATGGCAAGCTCGATCGGCTTGGAGAGGTCAAGGCTGAAAATGCCCATGATGGATTTCGCGTCGATGACGTACCTTCCGGAGATCAGGTCAAAGTCAAAATCGAACTGGGTGATCGCGTTCACAAAGGATTTTACCTTGTCGATAGAATTTAAAGAAATCATTACAGTTTTCATGAGAAGCCTCCTTGTTTAATATAAGATCATTATCTTTATAGTAGCCTTTTTTCGGCGAAAAGTCAATAGAAAGGTAGACATGGCATGAGAAAAGCGGCATTGCATAATCTAGGCTGCAAGGTAAACGCGTACGAGACGGAGAGTATGCGTCAGATTTTGGAGGACGCGGGATATCAGATCGTCCCCTTTGAGGAGAAGGCGGACGTTTACGTGATCAATACCTGCACGGTCACGAATATCGCGGATCGGAAATCCAGGCAGATGATCCGCCGCGCCCGGAAGAACAATCCGGACGGCGTGGTGGTGGCGGCAGGCTGCTACGTGCAGACGTCACAGGCGCAGGCGCGGGAGGACGGGACGGCGGACATCCTGATCGGAAACAACCGCAAGCATGAGCTGGCGGATCTGCTGGAGGCCTTTTTTGCCGAAAAAGAGCCGGAGAAGACAGGCGGGCCAGGGGGTGAGAATGAAAAAAATATTGCAGAATGCAGAAAAAATGAACAAAAAGATGCAAAATGGAGAGAATCCGCGGTGGGCGACATCGCCGCGGAGAAGGAATACGAGCAGATGGGCATTCTGCGCACAGGCGGCCATACGCGGGCGTTCTTGAAGGTGCAGGACGGGTGCGACCAGTTCTGCAGCTACTGCGTCATCCCGTATGCCAGGGGGCGCGTGAGGAGCCGTGCGGCGGACGACGCCGTGCGGGAAGCGGAGGAGCTCGCCGCCGGGGGATACCGCGAGGTCGTCCTGACCGGGATCCATCTAAGCTCTTACGGGGCGGATTTCCGGAAGCGGGAAGGAGAGCAGGCGGAAGGGCTTTTGGAGCTGATCCGGAAGATCCATGCGGTGGAAGGGATCGCGCGCATCCGCCTTGGCTCGTTAGAGCCAAAGATCGTGACGGAGGAATTTGCCGCCGCGCTCGCGGGGCTTCCGAAGGTCTGCCCTCATTTCCATCTGTCCTTGCAGAGCGGCTGCGACCAGACGCTGCGGCGGATGAACCGGAAGTACACCTGCCGGGAATATGAGGAAGGATGCGAGACGCTGCGCAGGCATTTCGCCCATCCGGCTATCACCACGGACGTGATCGTGGGCTTCCCCGGGGAGACGGAGGAAGAGTTTGAGCAGACGCGGGCATTCTTGCGCCGGATCGGATTTTTCGAGATGCACATCTTTAAATATTCCCTGCGGAAAGGGACGCGGGCGGCGAAGATGGAAGGCCAGGTGAAAGAAGAGGCCAAGAACGAGCGGAGCGCGGTCCTGTTCGCGG
This sequence comes from uncultured Lachnospiraceae bacterium, assembly GCA_947626795.1. GTDB lineage: Bacteria > Bacillota > Clostridia > Lachnospirales > Lachnospiraceae > Petralouisia. The sequence goes on along the minus strand of CANQTH010000063.1, from coordinate 3,947 downwards.
ACGCGGCCCCGATGAACCAGGCGTACTTAGAATGGCACATCGGCAGGGAAGCGGAGGTTCTGGTGGAGGAGACGATCCGGATCGACGGGAAGGAATACGCGATCGGGCATACGAAGGAATATGTGAAAGTCGCGTTCCCGCTGGAAGAAGGCCGGGAAATGAGCCATAAATTCGTAAGAGGGAAGGTAAACTCCTTCCTAAAAGAACATATTTTGCTCGCGGAACGCATTTCTATCGAAAATATGGATTGAATTTTCCGAACGTTTGTATTAAAATAAGAAAAGGAATGTTTTTGAGAACGAAAGAGCAGGAATAAGGGCGGGAAAAATGCAGGATAAGAACAATACTCAATATTTTAAAGTGGAAAAAGAGCAGAGGATCTTAGTAGACGATGTGCTGGAGATCGTATACAGCGCGTTGAAGGAAAAGGGCTACAATCCGGTGAACCAGATCGTAGGCTACATCATGTCCGGAGATCCTACGTACATCACCAGCCACAGGAATGCCAGGAGCCTGATCATGAAAGTGGAGCGGGACGAGCTGGTGGAGGAGATCCTGCGCAGGTATATTGAGAATAATTTATGGGAATAGGAGGCATATATGCGGATCATGGGCCTGGATTTTGGCTCGAAGACAGTAGGCGTTGCGATCAGCGATGCTTTATTGCTGACTGCTCAGGGGATTGAGACTGTCCAGCGGAAGTCGCCGGGGAAGCTCCGGCGGACATTGGCGCGGATCGAGGAGCTGGCGGGGCAATACCAGGTGGGGCGGATCGTCCTTGGCTTTCCAAAGAACATGAACAATACTGAGGGGGAACGGTGCGAGAGGACTCTGGAGTTTAAGGAAATGCTGGAGCGAAGATGCGGCCTCCCGGTAGTCTTATGGGACGAGCGTCTGACGACGGTGGCCGCGGACCGGGCGTTGTCGGAAAGCGGCGTCCGCAAGGGAGACTGGAAAAAGTACGTGGATCAGATCGCGGCGGCATTGATCCTGCAGGGATACCTGGACGCGCGCGCGTTTGAGAAAGAGCGGGAGGATAAGGAAGCGTAAGGCAGCGGTTCAGCCTTGGGCTTTGCGCCTGTTGCAAAGCCTGTAAGGATGTGCGGATTTTCCGAATGGGGATCCGCTCTTTGCCGGAGGCAAACTTTAAATAAGCCGGATTCCGTAACCGGGAAGCCGGAGGCGGAATCGTTACAGAGCAAGAACGAGAGGTCAAGAGGGGGCTTATATGGAGAAAGTGACGTTTCAGTCGCCAGGGGAAGAGCGGGCGGCAGAATTTTACGTGGTGGAACAGACCAAGATCAATGGGATGGATTACCTGTTGGTCGCGGAGGAAGAAGAGGGGGACTGCGACGCCCTGATCTTGAAGGACATATCGCAGGAAAAAGACGAGGAAGCCGTGTATGAGATGGTGGAGTCTGAGGAAGAATTGGAATATATATCCAGGGTATTTGAAGAGATCCTGGATGATGTGGATCTATCAATCTAAAAATAACGGAGGTGCAGCTTGAAGAGCGAGAACAAGTCAAAATTGAAGATCATCCCGCTGGGCGGGTTAGAGCAGATCGGGATGAATATCACTGCGTTTGAGTGCGAGGACAGCATTATCGTGGTGGACTGCGGCCTGTCATTCCCGGAAGACGATATGCTGGGGATCGACCTTGTGATCCCGGATGTGACGTATCTGAAGAATAACATCGAGAAAGTGAAAGGTTTTTTCATCACCCATGGGCATGAAGACCATATCGGCGCGATCCCGTATGTGCTGCGGGACATCAACGTGCCGATCTATGCGACGAAATTGACGATCGGCATTATCGAGAATAAATTAGAGGAACACGACATGCTCACGAAGGTGAAGCGCAAAGTCGTAAAATATGGGCAGCACATCAACCTGGGCTGCTTCCGCGTGGAATTTATCAAGACGAACCACAGCATCCAGGACGCGGCGGCGTTCGCGATCTACTCCCCGGCGGGGACCGTGGTGCATACCGGGGACTTTAAGGTGGACTATACGCCGGTGTTCGGGGACGCGATCGACCTGCAGCGCTTTGCGGAGATCGGCAAGAAGGGCGTGCTGGCCTTGATGTGCGACAGCACGAATGCGGAGCGTCCCGGGTTTACCAATTCCGAGCGCACGGTCGGCAAGACCTTTGATAATATTTTCGCGGACCATTCCAACACCAGGATCATCATCGCGACGTTTGCGTCGAACGTGGACCGGGTGCAGCAGATCATCAATTCCGCTTATAAATTCGGCAGGAAAGTCGTGGTGGAAGGCCGCAGCATGGTGAACATCATTTCCACCGCGACGGAGTTAGGCTATCTGCAGATACCGGAAAATACGCTGATCGACATCGAGCAGCTAAAGAATTACCCGGACGAGCAGACCGTCCTGATCACGACGGGGAGCCAGGGCGAGTCGATGGCCGCGCTTTCCAGGATGGCGGCGAACCTTCACAAGAAAGTGACGATCAAGCCCGGGGACACGATCATTTTCAGCTCCAATCCGATCCCAGGCAATGAGAAGGCCGTTTCGAACGTCATAAATGAGCTGTTCATGAAGGGCGCGGAGGTCATTTTCCAGGACGCCCATGTTTCCGGCCATGCCTGCCGGGAGGAGATCAAGCTGATCTATTCTCTCGTGAAGCCGAAATACGCGATCCCGGTGCATGGGGAATACAAGCATCTGAAGGCGCACGAGTCCATCGCGCGCGAGCTGGGGTTCCCGAAGGAGAACATTTTCATCCTTTCTTCCGGCAATGTGCTGGAGCTGGACGGGAACGGCGCGCAGGTCACGGGGCAGGTTCCGGTCGGCGGCATCCTGGTTGACGGGCTTGGCGTCGGCGACGTGGGGAATATCGTTTTGCGCGACAGGCAGCATCTGGCGCAGGACGGCATCATCATTGTCGTGATGACATTGGAGTCCGGGAGCGGCCAGGTATTGGCGGGCCCGGATATCGTGAGCCGCGGATTCGTGTACGTGCGCGGCGCGGAGAGCCTGATGGACGAGGCGAAGAAGCTGTTGGACGACACGATGGAGTACTGCACGGCGCGCGGCATCACGGACTGGGGCAGGATCAAGACGGAGATCAAGGACGAGCTGGGGGAATTTGTCTGGAAGAAGACGAAGCGGCGTCCGATGATCATGCCGATCATTATGGAGGTTTAGGCGGCTATGGAGGATGTGAACGAGAGCCTGGATCGATTGATCCGTTCCGTGAAGGAGAGCCCGGAATACCGGGAGTACCAGCGGATGCGGGCCAAGATCCATTTAGAGCCGGAGAAAGAGAAGGCCGTCAACGAATTCCGCGAGCGGAATTACAAGCTCCACGAGTATAGCGGCGTGGACTTGTTCATGGAGATGGACGCAATGGAAAAAGAATACGCGCCCCTGCGGGCGCAGCCGAACGTCAACGAGTTTTTGGCGGCGGAGCTTGCCGTATGCCGCATGGTGCAGAATATCAACTACCGCCTGATGGAAGAGATCGATTTTAGTTAAAAGGGGAACGCGATGAGAAGCAGGAAAGTGGTATTTGGCATATTGAGAGGCACGATCAGCATATTGCTCGTCTTGCTGCTCCTGATCGGGATCGCGAAGGCCGGGGAATCCGCCTATGAGATCGGATACCGGATCTTCACGGAGCCTGCCATGGAAGAAGAGCCGGGGCATGACAAGCGGGTGTATGTAGAAGAAGATATGTCGGAGATCGCGCTGGGGAGGCAGCTAGAGGAAAAGGGCCTGGTGGACAGCGGTATGCTGTTCGCCCTCCAGCTCCGCTTGTCCGCTTATCATGGCAAGATCAAGGCAGGGGATTATCTGCTGAATACTTCTCAGGAGGCGACCGAGATGATGCAGGCCATGGCCGGGGAAGAAGACAGCGAGGAAGGGGACACGGACGAGGCAGACAGTGAGGAAGGGGACACGGACGAGGCAGACAGCGAGG
>CANQTH010000062.1 GCA_947626795.1 uncultured Lachnospiraceae bacterium | reverse complement strand
ATGGTATAATAACGAGGAAAGTGCCGATGACGCTTGCGTCAAGAGGCATTTGACGAGTATCTCCATCGAGACGATAGTCGAGATGGTATAATAACGAGGAAAGTGCCGATGACGCTTGCGTCAAGAGGCATTTGACGAGTATCTCCATCGAGACGATAGCTAAGATGGCGCAGCAGGAATATCCAGATGAACACAAAGATCGTAAAGCTTACGGAAGACGACATACAGAATAAAGAACAGATCAGAGCCGCCGGGGAGATCATAAGGAACGGCGGCTTGGTGGCGTTCCCGACGGAAACCGTCTACGGGCTGGGCGCGGACGCCTGGAACCCGCAGGCGTCCCGCCGGATCTATGAGGCGAAGGGGCGCCCGAGCGACAACCCGCTGATCGTGCATATCGCGAAGATGGACGATCTGGGACGCGTCGCGAAGCGCGTGCCGGAAGGGGCGAAGAAGCTCGCGGCGCGGTTTTGGCCGGGGCCGCTGACGATGATCCTGGAAAAGCAGGAGAGCGTCCCTTTAGAGACGACGGGAGGACTGCAGACGGTAGCGGTGCGGATGCCGGGGCATCCGGCTGCGCTGGCGCTGATCGAAGCGGGCGGCGGGTTTGTCGCCGCGCCGAGCGCGAATGCCTCCGGGCGGCCAAGTCCCACGCGGGCGGAGCATGTGGCGCAGGATCTGGCCGGGCGGATCGACATGATCGTGGACGGCGGAGCAGTTGGGATCGGGATTGAATCCACGATCGTGGATTTTACGGAAGAAATCCCTATGATATTGCGGCCGGGGTATATTACGGCGGAGCAGGTGCGGGACGTGATCGGGGAAGTGCGGGTTGACCCGGGGCTTTCCGCCGAGAGCGAGGGCCTGCGTCCGAAGGCGCCCGGGATGAAATACAGGCATTACGCGCCGAAAGCGGAGCTGATCCTGGTGGAAGGCGCGCAGCAGAAAGTGGAAAAGGCGATCGCCCGCATGGCAGAGGAAGCGGAGGACGCAGGAAAAAGGGTCGGGATCATTGCGACGGACGAGTCTTGCGGGAAATATCCGTGCGGGATCGTGAAAAGCATTGGGACGAGGACGGATGAAGCCACCATAGCGAGGCATCTGTATGGGGTCTTGCGGGAATTTGACGAGCAGGAAGTGGATCTCATATATTCGGAGAGTTTCCGGACGCCCGGGATCGGACAGGCTATCATGAACCGTATGCTGAAAGCGGCGGGGCATCGGGTGGCCGAGGTATAAGGAACCGCGCCTTTGCGGCGTTTGCGGAGGGCGGCAGAGAGGGAGGGACATGAAGCGATATAAGAAAATAATTTTTGTCTGCGGCGACGGCACGGTGCGCGCGCCCATGGCGGAAATGATATTGAAGGAATACACGCTGCGGTATCCGGTTGCGGTCGAGAGCCGGGGGCTGGTCGTGCTTTTCCCGGAACCGCTGAACCAGAAGGTAGAGGCGGTACTGATCAGCAACGGCATCCATGTGGAGGAGCAGATGTCGCGGCAGCTCTCGGCGGAGGACGTCGCGCCGGAGAATCTGATCGTCGTGATGGAGGAGACGCAGCGGCAGAAGATCCTGCAAGAATACGACGCGCAGGGCGTAGACGTGGAGGTCCTGACGGAATTGACGGGGGACGAGCTGGAGATCGTGGATCCGTATGGGGGGACGCTCCAGACGTACGGCCTTTGTTACGAGACGATGAACAAGACGATCAAAAAATTCGTGAATTTAATTAATGGGAAGGAATAGACATTTGCCCAAAAAATGGATATAATGATGGAAGATGGAACATAGGAGGTGCCGCGCGTGAAATACAAAAAAAGCGTATATCGCTCCCTGGTATTGATCACGCAGTTTGGGATCAATATGCTGGTGCCTATTTTTTTATGCACGGCCATAGGCGTTTACGTCGGCAAGAAGCTTTCCATGGAATGGATCACGATCCCGCTGTTTGTGATGGGGGCGGCCGCGGGCTTCCGCAATATTTTCATTATGGCGAAAAAGATCTATACGCGCGACGATTGAGGCGGCGCGCGATCCAAAAAGGCCGCGTCTTGCGCCAGGGCAGGCAGGAAGAGCCGCCGCGTCTTGCGCCAGGGCAGGCAGGGATAAGCTGCGTTTTGCGCCGGGACGGCGCGCGATCCGCGTAAAGCATGGAGAAAGGGGAGGCGCATCATGTTCAGGAGGATCAACCAGGCGCTCCCGGGGCTGCTGCTTGGGATTTTGGCATACGGGGCGGCGGTCCAGCTCGCGGGCGTGTGGTTCGTGCAGGACAAAGTGAGGTACACGACGGGGCTGTGGCTCGGGATCGCCGTCGCGATGGGGATGGCGGTCAATATGGCGATCGTCATATTGGACTCGGTCGACAGGATGGCGGCCGGAGGCTCCAGCGCGCGCGCCGCGCTTTTTTCCCTGCTGCGCTATGCGGCGGTCGTGCTGGCGTTTTTCCTTGTCTGGCGTTTCCGGCTGGGCAATCCCATCGTCATGTTCATAGGAGTGATGGGGCTTAAGGTATCTGCTTACCTGCAGCCCTTTACACATAAATTTATCACGGGATTTCAAAAAAAGGGCGGCAGGCCCGCAAAATAAGAAAAAGGAGGTGAGAGAGTGCAAAGTTCGATTTTATTGTCTTCCAGTTCGGATATCGACATCATGGTGCATGGTCTTTTCTCTTACGAGCTGTTCGGGCAGACCTTTTGGATCACGACGACGCACGTTAGCATTTTGATCGTGATGATCGTGCTGATCGGGTTTTCCATTGCCGCGAACCGGGCGATGAAGCATGCGAAAGAAGTCCCGGGCGGATTTCAGAACGTGGTGGAGCTGATCGTGGAAATGCTGGATAAAATGGTCCGCGGCGTAATGGGCAAAAGCGGGAGCAGGTTTGTCAATTACGTAGGGACGATCTTTATTTTTATCTTGGTATCCAACCTTTCCGGCCTGTTTGGGCTAAGGCCGCCTACCGCCGATTACGGCGTGACGTTCCCGCTGGCGCTGCTTAGCTTCATCCTGATCCATTTCAACCAGTTCAAGTATCAGACGCCGAAGGCGATCTGGACGGATATGTGTTCCCCATTGCCGCCGTGGCTGCCGATCTGGTTCCCGATCAACTTGATCAGCGAGATCGCAGTGCCGATTTCCTTGTCGCTGCGTCTGTTCGCGAACATTTTGTCAGGGACGATCATCATGGCGCTGATCTACGCGCTTTTGTCTAAGATCGCGTATTTCTGGCCCGGCGTCCTGCACGCGTATTTCGATGTGTTCTCCGGATGCATCCAGACGTATGTGTTCTGTATGCTGACGATGACGTACATCAGCAACGCGATCGGCGAGGAAGAATGAGCGAAAGGCATGGAAGATCCCCGGATCCGCGCAGAGCGGCCGGGCAAGCGCAGGGCGACCTGCGCGAACGGCGCGGATGAGCGCCAGCCGGGATGGAGAAGCCGTTCCGGCAGCAAATATCATAAAATCCAAGGAGGAAAAAATTATGGATAACATTACAGGAGCAGAATTGATCAGGGCTTGTTCAGCGATTGGCGCAGGCCTCGCAGTTATCGCAGGCATCGGGCCTGGCATCGGCCAGGGTATCGCGGCGGGCCATGCGGCGGGCGCGGTAGGAAGGAACCCGGGCGCGAAGTCCGACATCACGTCCACGATGCTTTTGGGGCAGGCGGTAGCGGAAACGACAGGTCTGTACGGCTTGCTCGTGGCGATCCTTCTGATGTTCGTGCAGCCGTTGAAGTAAGGGCGCGGGAGGCGCACGGGGACGCTCGCGCGGCATCCTTCCGTGCGCGAGAGGCAGCGTAAAAAGAAAGAGAGGAGGTTTGGCCTTGGAACAGTTATTTGGCTTAAACCCCCAGCTTATACACGATACGGCGCTTTCCATCCTTGCAATCTTAACCCTGTTCACACTGATGTCCTACCTGCTGTTTAACCCGGCGAAGAAATTGCTGAAGGACAGGCAGGAACGCATCAAGAACGACATTGACAATGCGAAGAAGGACAGGGAAGAAGCGGAAGCGATCAAGAAAGAATACGATGCAAAGATCAAGGGCATTGAAAAAGAAGCTGAGGGAATTTTAAGTGAGGCCCGCCAGAAAGCGTTGAAGAACGAGGCTAGGATCGTGGACGAGGCGAAGGAAGAGGCCGCCCGCATCATCAAGCGCGCCAACGAGGAAGCATTGCTTGAGAAGAAGCGCGTGATGGACGAGGCAAAGCAGGAAATGGTCATGATTGCCTCCATGATGGCAGGCAAAGTCGTCGCGGCCGCGATCGACACGTCCGTGCAGGATGCTCTGGTGGAAGAGACATTGAAGGAAATAGGTGAGAGGACATGGCGAAGCTAGTATCCAAGACGTATGGGGACGCATTGTTTGAGCTTGCTGTGGAATCGGGCCAGGTGGATGAGATGTTGGAGGAAGCAAGAGCCATAAAGCAGGTTCTCCGAGAAGACAACGGGCTTTCCAAACTGATGAATCACCCAAAGATCGTAAAAGAAGAAAAAATAGGGATTCTGGAACAGATTTTTAAAGGCCGGGTCCGGGAAGAAATGACCGGGCTCATGCGCATGCTTGTTTCCAAGGGTCATTACGGCGAGATGGAATCTGTGTTCACATATTTCATTGACCAGGTAAAGGAATATAAAAATATTGGAACTGCTTACGTGACTGCGTCCATGCCGCTTTCCGACAGTCAGAAAGAGCAGGTTGAGAAAAAATTGCTGGAGACCACGAAGTATGAGGAATTTGAGATGCATTACGGCGTGGACGAGGGCTTGATCGGCGGCATGGTAATCCGGATCGGCGACAGGGTCGTTGACAGCAGCGTGAAGAGCAAGCTGCAGTCCCTTGCCAGGGAATTATCGAAAATACAGTTGAAAGTAGGTGAATGCGCCCCATGAATTTAAAGCCAGAGGAAATAAGTTCCGTTATAAAAGAGCAGGTGAAGCGTTATGCGGCCCAGCTTGAGGTGTCCGACGTAGGCACCGTGATCCAGGTGGCGGACGGCATCGCGCGTATCCACGGCCTTGAGAACGCGATGCAGGGCGAGCTGCTGGAATTTCCCGGGGAAGTCTACGGAATGGTGCTGAACCTGGAGGAAGATAACGTGGGAGCCGTGCTTTTGGGCGACCAGAAAAATATCAACGAAGGGGACACCGTCAAGACGACGGGAAGGGTAGTGGAAGTCCCGGTCGGCGACGCCATGACCGGGCGCGTGGTCAACGCTTTGGGCCAGCCCATCGATGGGAAAGGGCCGATCGAGACGACCAAGTTCAGGCAGATCGAAAGAGTCGCGTCCGGCGTTATTTCGAGGAAATCCGTGGACACGCCGTTACAGACGGGAATCAAGGCGATCGACTCCATGATCCCGATCGGGCGCGGGCAGCGCGAGCTGATCATCGGCGACCGCCAGACCGGGAAGACCGCGATTGCCGTCGATACGATCATAAATCAGAAAGGCCAGGGCGTGAAGTGCATTTACGTCGCGATCGGCCAGAAGGCGTCCACGGTCGCGACGATCGTTAAGACGTTCGAAGAGTACGGCGCGATGGATTACACGACGGTCGTGGCGTCCACGGCCAGCGAGCTTGCACCGCTGCAGTACATCGCCCCGTACGCGGGATGCGCGATCGGGGAGGAATGGATGGAGAAAGGCGAGGACGTGCTTGTCGTTTACGACGATTTGAGCAAGCACGCGACGGCGTACCGTACGCTTTCCTTGCTGCTGCGCCGTCCGCCAGGACGGGAGGCATATCCGGGCGACGTGTTCTATCTGCATTCCAGGCTGTTAGAGCGCGCGGCAAGGCTTTCGGAGAAATTAGGCGGCGGCTCATTGACGGCCCTGCCGATCATAGAGACGCAGGCGGGCGACGTTTCCGCATATATTCCGACAAACGTGATCTCCATCACGGACGGGCAGATCTATCTTGAGACAGAGATGTTTAACGCAGGCTTCCGCCCGGCGATCAACGCGGGCCTGTCCGTGTCCCGCGTAGGCGGCGCGGCGCAGATCAAGGCGATGAAGAAGATCGCGGCCCCGATCCGCGTGGAGCTGGCGCAGTACCGCGAGCTTGCCGCGTTTGCGCAGTTCGGCTCGGAACTGGACGCGGACACGACGGAAAAGCTGGCGCAGGGCGAGCGGATCCGCGAGATGCTCAAGCAGCCGCAGTATAAGCCGATGCCGGTAGAGTACCAGGTCATGATCATCTATGCGGCCACGAATAAGTACCTTCTGGATATCGCTGTGGACGACATCCTGCGTTTTGAAGAAGAATTGTTCGAGTTCATCGACACGAAATATCCGGAGATCCCGGAGGCGATCCGCACCGATAAAGAGATCAAGGACGGGACGGCAGAGAAGCTGGTCAAGGCGATCGAGGAGTGCAAGGCGCAGTTTAAGTAGGGAAGGGCAGAAGCCCCCGCGTGGAGCGGGGGAGTTAGGTGGTGAATAGTTATGGCGTCCATGAGGGACATCAAAAGAAGAAAAGGCAGCATACAAAGCACGCAGCAGATCACAAAAGCCATGAAGCTCGTCTCTACGGTAAAATTGCAGAAAGCACGGATCCGCGCGGAGCAGACCAACCCGTATTTTAACTATATGTACCAGACGGTGGCGTCCATGCTGGCAAGGTCGGGAAGCCTGAGCCACCCGTATCTGAAAGCGGGGGACGCCCGGAAGAAGGCGATCATCACGATCGCGTCGAACCGGGGCCTCGCGGGCGGATATAACGCTAACGTCGTGAAGCTGGTGACGGGAAGCGGGATCGCTAAGGAAGACGCGCAGATTTACATGATCGGGCGCAAGGCAAAGGACGCGCTCGTGCGGAAGGGGTATGAGATCAAGGCGGATTATTCGGATGTGATCGAAAGCCCGGTTTATGAGGACGCGTCCATGATCTGCAAAGAGGTTCTTGACGCGTTCACGAAGGGGGAGATCGGGGAGATCTATCTTGCGTATACCCATTTCAAGAATACGGTGAGCCATGAGCCGAGGCTGATCAAGCTGCTTCCGGTGGAGTTTGACGAGGAAGACTTAAAGGCGGGCGACAGCAAGCTCCTGATGAATTATGAGCCGAGCGAGGAAGAAGCGTTGGACCTGATCATTCCGAAATACGTGACAAGCCTGTTCTACGGCGCGCTGGTGGAGGCTGTCGCCAGCGAGAACGGGGCCAGGATGCAGGCGATGGATTCGGCAACGAGCAATGCGGAGGAAATGATAAGTGATCTGACATTGAAATATAACAGGGCGCGCCAGGGCTCGATCACGCAGGAGCTTACGGAGATCATCGCGGGCGCGGAAGCCATCTCTTAGCGGGGCTGTTTTGGATGGCAGTTTTAAAGTATGAATTACAAGGAGTGAAATTATGGCAGAAAAGAATATAGGTAAGATCACTCAGATTATCGGCGCCGTTTTGGATATCAAGTTTTCCGAAGGCAATCTGCCGGAAATCAACGAAGCGATCAACATCCCTCTGCAGAAAGGGAAAAGGCTGGTCGTGGAGGTTTCGCAGCATCTGGGTGACGATACGGTAAGATGCATTGCCATGGGGCCTACGGACGGCCTTGTCCGCGGCATGGATGCGGAGGCGACAGGCGCTCCCATCACCATCCCGGTAGGCGAGCAGACGCTGGGGCGTATGTTCAACGTGCTGGGTGAGCCGATCGATGAGAAAGAGCCGCCGAAGAAAGTGGAATATATGCCGATCCACAGGAAGGCCCCGACTTTCGAGGAGCAGGCGACCTCGACGGAAATGCTGGAGACGGGGATCAAAGTCGTGGACTTGCTCTGCCCCTACCAGAAAGGCGGCAAGATCGGCCTGTTTGGCGGCGCGGGCGTTGGGAAAACGGTCCTGATCCAGGAGCTGATCCACAACATCGCGACCGAGCATTCCGGATACTCCGTATTTACCGGGGTAGGCGAGCGTACCCGCGAGGGGAACGACCTTTACTATGAAATGAAGGAGTCCGGCGTAATCGATAAGACCTGCATGGTGTTCGGGCAGATGAACGAGCCGCCCGGAGCGCGTATGCGCGTCGGCCTGACCGGGCTTACCATGGCGGAATATTTCCGCGACAAGGGCGGGAAGGACGTGCTGCTGTTCATTGACAACATCTTCCGTTTTACGCAGGCAGGCTCGGAAGTGTCCGCCCTGTTGGGGCGCATGCCTTCTGCGGTAGGCTACCAGCCGACGCTGCAGACGGAGATGGGCGCGCTCCAGGAGCGCATCACTTCGACGAAAAACGGCTCGATCACGTCCGTGCAGGCGGTCTATGTGCCTGCGGACGACTTGACGGATCCGGCTCCGGCGACGACGTTCGCCCATCTGGACGCGACGACGACCTTGTCGCGATCCATTGCGGAGCTTGGCATTTATCCGGCGGTGGATCCGCTGGATTCGACGTCGCGCATCCTGGATCCGCGCGTGGTCGGGCAGGAGCATTTTGAGGTGGCCCGCGGCGTGCAGGAGATTTTGCAGAGGTATAAGGAGCTGCAGGATATCATCGCCATCCTTGGCATGGACGAGTTGTCCGAGGACGACAAGCTGATCGTAAACCGCGCGCGGAAGGTGCAGAGGTTCTTGTCGCAGCCGTTCTTCGTGGCGACGCAGTTTACAGGGCTGGATGGGAAATATGTGCCGATCGCGGAAACGCTCCGCGGCTTCAAGGAGATTTTGGAAGGGAAGCATGACGACGTTCCGGAAGGGCATTTCCTGAATGCAGGTTCTATCGATGAAGTTCGCGCCCGCATGAAGTAGGGGGTGGGCGAATGGCAGAGGAGAACAGGAATTTTCAATTGGAGATCATCACGCCTGACCGTGTGTTTTACGAAGGCGAGGCTTCCATGGTAGAGTTCACGTCCGTAGATGGGGAGATGGGCGTTTATAAGCATCATATCCCGCTGACGACGGTATTGGCCCCTGGCATCGTGACGATCACAGAGCCGGCAGGGAAAAAGGAGGCGGCGATCCACGCGGGCTTCGTGCAGATTCTCGGGGAAAAGGTGACGTTCCTCGCGGAGATCGCAGAATGGCCGGAAGAGATCGACATTTCCCGGGCGGAAGCGGCGAAGGCGCGCGCGGAGGAGCGGCTGCGCAGCCATGCGGCGGATGTGGACGTGGCGCGTGCGGAGATCGCGTTGAAGAAAGCGCTGGTCCGCATTGACGTGAAGCAGGCGAAGTAAGAAAGAATACATTTATCTTATAAAAAGAAGAATCCCCAAACTGTGTTAGGACACGGTGCGGAGATTCTTCTTTTTGGTTGAACGAATATGCTTTTGCCTGTTTTGACATTTGGCATTATTTGATCATTTATCAGCATTACGGCGGGCCGCATAAGCGGCCCGCCGTAAGCAGAAGCCCTGCGATAGCAGGACTTTCCTATGACGCTGGAATGTTAGTTATTTGATCTCGTAGTCGATGGGCTTGAACTCATATTCGTCAGCGTCAAGGATCTGCCCATCGTTGTCTGTTAAGATGTGGTCAATGCCATATTCATCGGTGTACTTCTGGATGCGCAGGGTGTGAAGTTTGGTTTCCTGCGTAATCTTTTCATCCAGCGTCAAGAGGATGCTCTTGCTGGAATTGCCCTTCACTGCGGAGCGAACAGTATAAGCTGTGCCATCCTCGCATTCTAAGATAAACTCCCGTGCATGGATGGAAGAAGTGTCAACCGCATTTGTGAAGTATACTTCAACGGTGTTTGCAGCGGTATCGACTGTAACGGCCCCATCTTTGTTGTCTGCGTCAATCTTGAATTCCTGCTCCGCATTCGCCTTATAGGTGATGGAAGCACTTTTGGAAATGGAATCCATGACTGTAACTCGGATTACGCTGGTAGTTGCGGAAATATCATCTGCCGCTGGTAAGGTGATGGTCACAAGGCCATTCGGATCTGTTTGCCCTGCGGAAGTTTCATCTGTCTTGTTGACTCCGCTAATGGAGTAAGATACGTCTGCGTCAGCAATCGGGTTTCCGTAATCGTCAAGAACCCTTACATAGAGGTCACGCGAAATACCCTGGTAGATCATCTTTGGAGCAAGGATCTCAACCTGAACGCCGTTCACCATCCAGTTTGTCGTAAGTTTTAAGGCCGTATGATCGGTGCTGACAGGCGTTCCGTGGCCGATGTTCTTGCTGGTCACTTTTTCGCCCTCAAGGTTTAAATAGGTGAAGGTGACATTTTTTGCGCTTTCTTCATCCAGATTGATCATGCCTGTCAATTCGACTTTCCCGGTTTTGGTGGAGAAGAGTTCCGCCATATTGTCCTTCTGGGTCAAGGAGAAGTTCCTTGAGTCTGTCTCGTATGAAATCGGCACGCCGGATATGTGAAGAAATTGCTTTTTTGTATCAATGAAATAATCTACAAATTCCTGTTCCTCATCACCGGAGAGTCCTTCCGAATCAAGGTTGTAGTAATATTGGAATACGGAAGAACGGGCAACTACCTGATAACCGACGCGCCATCCGGTTTTGTCGCTTACAGTATATAACGTCGACTTCTTAATGGATTTGGCTTCGTTGTCGAATTGCGTGGTACGCGCAGGATTGTCCGCATCTATAGCGCTGTCTACGAAAGTCAGGCCAAGATCTACCCAGTAAACATTCCCTGCTTTTACAAATTCTTCTCCGTCAAAGCTAAGCTGCACGTTATAGTTTCTGTTGGAAGAAACGGCAGTCAGTTCTTGGATAAGAGAGAATGTGTCGTTATTCATGACATCCCGGAAGGTAATGGAGACGCCGCCGTCCCCGTCCGTCGCCCCTTTATTCGTCACTTCTATCAAGGTGGCGGAAGAGCCGATGGAAGACCCGGTCAAGTCAATATCAATGAGTTCCTCTGTTTCTGGATCAAAGTAAGAAAATGTGATCGGTATGCCGGGATCCGTCGCTTTTTGCCCGTTTTTATCATAAAGTTGGGCTGTCACAGTGACGCTTTGCCCCTCGATCGCAAAATAATCCGGTATTTTTTCTTCTACATCCTGGTTGGGGACATTTACCCATTGTATGGATGTATAAAGCGTGCTGCCGTTGTTTAAGGAAAGATCGCCGGGCTTTAAGCCGTCGACTTGGACAGTCGCTTTTAAGAAGGTAGATCCAAGTTCTTTTGCATCAACAATGGCGATATTCCCGTCCGTCGTCAAAACGCCGGCTTTTTTATTTACGGCGTCGTTTGCGATCATGACGGCACTAATGCCATATTCCGGTTCAGCAAGGATATTCCTGTTTGAGCCGTTATTTATAGTAGGATATAAAAAGGTTGTTTTGTTCCCATGCGTATCCTCCACGCTGATATAGGCGTTCCCTGTTTGCGGGAACATCGGGATCTGGTAAGAATATGTAAAATTCTTATTCAGATAAGAAGAATCTGCTGGGAAATATTTTTCAGCCTCTTCGTACGATAACGAGAAGTTTTCATATGTTACGGAATCAAAATCGTCCGTCCATGTTACGGAATCTGGAATTGGCTGCGGGTCATTCCGCTCGTTGTTTGTGGAAGCCCATACGCCTTCAAGCCGTTTCAGGATGTAGCCGTCGCTGGAAGTGTCTACCTGTCCTTGAGAGATCAAGGAAATAACCAAGTAGGAAGAGACGTCGAACTGTTCCTCAATCTGGATTCCACTGGTCCCGCTGGAATTGTTTTTCGCGGCAGTAAATTCTTCGTGATATAAAGAACTTCCTGATTCCGAATTGTAAATATCAACATTCATCGTCGTGTAGGGCGAAATGTTAATTTTGTCAAAAATCAGCCGTATGTATTTTAAGCCGGCTGGAATTGGCTGTACCTGCACGGTAGTTGTCTCATTTGATACATCGTTATAAATGGAGCAAGGGCCAGAAGCACCGTTTTCTACATTTTGTTCCCAAATCTCAGGCAAAGCGGTTTCTGCGGTGATTGGCAGCAGAAGTTCCGGAGTTGCCGAGAGGTATACGCGGTTGTCATCGCCTTCGTCAGAACTGTTTTGCTGGCTTGTGACATATTCCTCTGGCTTGGTGGAGTCGAGATACCAGGATGCATAAATTCCGGTATCAGCCCAATCCGCGTTTGTGCTTGGTCGAATGTCCGGATAGTTTTCTGTTCCGTTCAGGACGGAAATACCATTGATGCGAACGGACGCGAAGCTGACGGTAAGTTCTTTTTCCACATTTGAGGAAGAATCCTTTGCTTTGATGATGAAACTCTGGTAATATTCACTCGTTGCGTTTAGATCTTCCCCGGATTTTAAGCCGATCGCAAAGTTTGCATAGCCGTTATCGTCCGTAGTAGAGGTAGGCGTCCGGACTGTGAATGCATCGGCGCAGTTTCCATAGAGCGGCGTCATGGTGAGCGTTACGCTCGTGTTTCCGACAGCTTTTCCATTTTTGATGACGCGTACGCGGATGGACATATCGTTTCCGACAAGCGTCGTATTGGCATATGTTTTATATGGGTTCGTCATTTCGACATATACGCCGTCCGCCTCGGCGATCTCGCGTTTTACATGGACAGCGCATTCGCCATAAATGCCGTTCGTGGCGGTTGCACGGATAGTCGCGTCGCCTTCTCCAATGCCGCGTACCACGCCGTTCTGGTCGACAGTCGCGACATTCGGCTCGGTAGATGACCAGGTCAAGGTTTTGTTTGTAGCGTTTGCCGGGGCGATCTCCGCGCTCAACGTCGTTGTTTCTGTAAGCGTGATCTCACGGCTTGCCGGATCGACGGTAACGCTTGTGACTGGAACCTCATTTACCGTGACTTTTGCAGAAGCAGATTTATCGTTGCTGGTTGTTACGGTGATCGTGGCTGTGCCAGGGCTGATGCCAATGATAACGCCTTCGCTGTTGACGGTGGCGATATCTTCGTTTTCTGATTTAAATGTGACGGTTTTTTCTGTAGCGTCCTCAGGAAGGATCTTTGCTTTTGCCGCTGCAGCGGAGCCAACTGGGATTTCTTCCGGCTCAATCTCTAAGCTGACGCTTTCCGGAAGGATAACGAGCGGCTCTACCGTGATGTCGACAGAAGCGGATTTTCCGTTGATCGTTGTTGCCGTGATCTTGGCGGTGCCTGCGCTGACAGCCGTGACAACGCCGTCCTCGCTGACTGTAGCGACGAAAGTGTTGTTTGAGATGAAAGACACGGTCTTGTCGGTAGTATCTTCCGGAAGAACGGTAACTGTAAGCGTCGTGGACGATCCTTCCACGATCTTCTCTTCCTGGGCAGTAAGCGTCACGCTTTCTGCAAAAATGACAGCAGGCTTAACGATGACGTCTACGGACGACGTTTTGCCATTGTGCGTAGATACGGTAATCTTTGCCGTGCCGGGGCTGATGCCAGTGACAAGGCCGTTATTGTCCACGGAAGCAATGGACGCATCGCTTGAGCTGAAAGAAACGGACTTGTCTGTTGCGTTTTCCGGTAATACGGTAGCGGAAACGGTTGTGGAATCGCCTACGATAATTTCCGAGGAAGCAATGGAAACCGCGATCTCCTGCGGGAGGATTTCCGGTGCTTTTACGGTAATGGTTACGGAATTGACTTTCCCATTGCTGGTCTTTGCCGTAATAGTAGCCGTGCCGGGGCTGATGCCAGTGACAAGGCCGTTATTGTCCACGGAAGCAATGGAAGCATCGCTTGAGCTGAAAGAAACGGACTTGTTTGTCGCGTTTTCCGGTAATATTGTGGCGGAAACAGTTGTAGAGCCGCCTACAAGAATTTCAGAGGAAGCAGCCGTAACTGTGACGCTCTGTGGAAGAATGACAGGAGCTTTTACCGTGATATTGACGGAAGCGGATTTGCCATTGCTGGTCTTTGCCGTGATCTTTGCCGTGCCAGGGCTGATGCCAAGGACTGTCCCGCTGTTATTGACGGAAGCGACGAAGGGGTTACTTGATGAAAAAACAACGGATTTGTTGGTCGCGTTAGATGGCGAAACTGTTGCCGTGACAACCGTAGAAGAGCCTGCGGTGATCGTGGTGGATTTCGCGGAGACAGTGACCTTCTGAGGAAGGATAGCTGCCGGGTTGACCGTGACCTTGATTGATTTGCTGAGTTTCTTTTTCTTAGAGTTCTTGTCAACGGTCGTTACTTTGATGGTGGCCGAAGACTTTTTGGTAACTTTTTTAGCAGTAAGGGTAAGTTTTGTCACGCCCTTGCTGTTTGCCTTCCCAACTTTGACCGTAACGGTCTTGGCGTTGGAAGAGGAGACTGATACTTTCTTTTTGGCAGAGCCTTTTACTGAGACCTTTGCCGTGACAGTTTTTTTCTGTCCTCCCTTGAGCGTCACTTTTGAGGGTGAGACACTAAGGGATTTTACATATTTTTTAGGGGGGGGGGCTGCGCTAGCTTTGCCCAGCGGCGTTGCCGTAAAGATGGAAAATACCATCAGAAACGAAAGGGCGAACGCCAAAGTTCGTTTAATGATTGATGAGTGCATAGTCATATGATTGTCCTCCTTTTTTTATTTTCCCACAAACAATAAGCCAATCGGTCATGCGCAAGACAGACCTTTGGCGAATGTTGCGGGAGCCAAGTGCCTTGTCTGAAAGAGCAGGGAGCTTGGCATTGGGAATAATTCCCAACTGCACCAGGGCAATTATAGCACAAATAAAGAATTGCCGCAAGGGAAAGAGGCGGAATCTGCATCTTGCATGTAACAATTCAGTCTTCCGGCTTCACAGTTACGGAATCCGGCTCATTTAAAGTTTGCCCTCGACGAAGAGCCAGATATCCATTCGGCAAAATCATACATTTTTATAGACTTTGCGGCAAGTGCAAAGTCCTAGGTTGAATTGTCATAAAAAACAAAAAAACAACGGCTTCGGGCAAGTACCCGAGGCCGTTTGGTTGTAAGGCAGTCTTTTAATAAACCACCTGCTATGCAGGTGTGATAACAGCCGCTTTAGCTTACAGAAAAAACCTC
>CANQTH010000061.1 GCA_947626795.1 uncultured Lachnospiraceae bacterium | reverse complement strand
GCACCTCGTCGATGATCTGGAACCTTTGCAGAAGCTCTCGCCGTTCCTGCTCTGTGCCGCCGGTACGCAGCACAGCATCCTCAAAATCCCGCTCCAACGCGCCGATGCTGGTGAGGTTTTCAATGTTGTTGACCACATCGAAAATGACCGGAGTTTTCTCGCTCCCGGCAGACAGCGCCCGCCCGATCTGCTGCTTGTAGACGATAGGCGAGACCGTTGGCCGGAACAAAATCACCCCGTCCACATCCGTTACATGGATACCCTCATTGAGCATATCTATGGTGAAGAGCAGTTTCAAATGGTCGCTCTCATCCGTCCTGAACTTTTCAAACTCCGCTTGGGTGGCAGGGTCCGGGGAATAGGCCCGGTAGATATGGGGATTTGGGTCAACGGAGGAAAACCATTCCGGCACATAGGAGATCATGCGGTTCATGTGCGCCATACTGGAACAAAACACGATATACCTGCCGTTCCGGTCCGGCATATGGCGGGCGAACACCGCGTCCAGCCCGTCCGATTCTTCCAGGTTCCGGCGCAGCGTTTTCAACAGGTCCATTGCCCGGTCACGGCGCACAGGGTCTCGCAGCTTCGCCACCCGGCCCTCGTATCGCTCTATATCCTTCTGGAACGAATAGACTGAGAGTATATACTTCGGCGGCTTTAGGATATTCCGCGCGATGGCCTCTCCCAGCGTCATCTCCGAGGCAATGTGGCCGTCGAACAGCTCATCCGCCATATCCCGCTGGTTGTCCAGGAAGCGGATGTTGGTTGCGGAGAGGCCAAGCAGGGGAGCGTCCGGGAAAGCGTTCAGCAGGGTTTGAACGCCCTTGCCCCACTGCTCTGCCCCACAGCGGTGAAACTCGTCCAGGATGATGAGGTCTGGTCGGATGGCCGTGATGTCATCTTCATCCAACGACATGAGCTTGGCATAGGTAAGGAAGGAGATATTCTCCGGCACCATCCCGCTGTCTGCTACCAGATTCTCCAGTTGCGTTCTGAATATGTACTCGGAAGGGGAGAGCCAGCAGATGTTCTTCTCCGGGAAGTCCTCGCAGAACTTGAAGCCGATGAAGGACTTGCCAGTCCCCGTGGGGTGGATGACGGCGGCTTTTCCAGTTTCCCGGAGCATAGTGAGGGCGTTGTGATACGCATGGTCGTTGTGTTCAAACAGGGTGATACTCATACGTTCTGCCTGCCCTCCCTTTTGGGGGATTCTCCCCCTTCATTCAATCGCGTTTTATAACTGTTGACCGAGATTGTTAATTCCAGCTACTGTTGGAGCACCATCCGTGAGCGTAGTTCGTCTTCTTAATACTCAAGTTTCCTCAAGCCCCGACCTATCAGAGCCATCAAAGGCATGGTAAAGTCCTTCATTTGCACAAAGCTGCTGTGAATGAATGGCCATTTTTTCGTTGATAGAGTCCATATCATATTTTTTAGAGAAACATAAGATTTCCTTGTTCGTAAATATCGTGTCTCGCATCCGATCCACGAACTCTTTCCAGGTTTCATGTCGAGAGAGGTCAGCCCATGTATACAGATAATAGGCAAAATTCCACAGACACGGTTTAGCGTAAGGCTCATCCTCAATCAGTTCATCAATTCGCCTTATTAGCTTATAAATTTCTTCGGGAAATGGACCGCTCCCTAACCGGCTACTGTCTTGCATTGGACTTGTTCCTGCCCGAGCACAAATTCCCGGAATAAGGATTGTAGAACCCAACATGCTCATTTCCATCAAAAAAGCAATGTCATGCAGCTTCCCATATTCCTCGCGCTTAAACCGTAGTTTCTTATATGCCGCTGTCTGATAAATCGCCGTCTGAAAATTCATTCTCGCAATATGCATTTGCAAATAGGCACCCATTTCGGCAGGATATAAAAAGTAATGCTTGTCCAGTATTTCCCAATTCCGACTATCAATATTGTAAAGGAAATGTACCTGTCCTGTGCAGAGGATGGCTTTTGGGTGTTTGGTCAGCAGTTTCATTGCTGTTTCAATGTACTCTGGGTGAATAGCATCATCGTCGTGAAAAACGGCGGTATATTTGTTTTTCGCTAGCTCCTGTGACTTTTCAAAATTTCCCAAATTACCAAGGTTCTTTTTGTGGGTAATAACTTGAATATCCCGATCAGGATATTCTTTTTGAAATCGTTTAATGACATTCAGCGTATTGTCCGTACTTGCATTGTTCAAGACGATAATGTGAAATCCATTTGCAGTTTGGTTACAGAGGCTCTCCAACATAACAGACAAACTTTTCGCCCGATTATAGGTGAGGACCATAACGTCTAATTTGGAATAATCAATCTTCATCTCTCGTGTTCCTACTTTCTATTATGTTTTCCCATCCCCATCTCCACCTCCTGTTACTGTATGCGGAGACAATGTGGGATCTTGATTGGACTATCATGCACTATTCCATAGTGCATACAGAATGTTGTACCTGATAATGCCGGGTCTTAATTTGGACACTCCCCGCTTTTAACGACAGAAAATCACTATGCATTTCTTTTGCACAGTTTCACCTCAATTCTGTTTTGACCCTAAGTCCAATCCATCTGGTCATCCAGAATAGAACATATTCCTTCTTTAAACGTAACATGGGGTTCCCACTGAAGTTCTTTCTTAAGTTTGGAAATATTCGGCCAAATAGATACCATGCCCGTTTGGGGATAGGGTATTGCACCAAACTGTAATTCACTTTTTGTCTGTGTGATGTCAGCCATCTCCTCTATGTATGAACGTAACTGACGTACATCTCCGCTGCCAAAGTTATACACACCATCGGCACAGTCTTCCTCGCAGAGCCGGGTTATCCCCTCTACAGCATCATTGATATGAAGGAAATCCCACATTTGAATACCCAGTGTCAGTTTGCAGGGCGTACCCCGTTGCATTTTGTCCAAGGTACTCATAATCATGGTTCCAGCATCATCTCCTGGGCCATACAAGCTAAAGAAGCGTGGCTCCATGATGACAGTACCAGTTCCTCGGCAAAGTTCTATCGCTTGCTCGTACAGCGCGAGCTTAAACTTTCCATACTCGGTATTCGGTCTACATTGGGATTCCTCGGTAATTTGCTCGGTGTGGGGGCCGTATTCGGCTTGGGAGCCAGCCAGCACAATGCGGCTACAGCCTACGTTAAGAACGGAGCGCAGACCCACCAGCGAATATTTTATGTTATTCTCTTGGCAGGCTCTGTCCATGCGTGAAGCCCCTCTTGTTCCGCTCCAGGCCAGGTGAACGAAGCAGTCGCACGGTCCAGCCAGTTCCCCCAACCGGTCATACTCCTCCATGCAAAGTGGTATTACATGAGTATCCGCGGGAAATTCATGTGGGTCATGCCCCGGCCGCACGACAAGAATTGTCTCCCAGCCCATTTCGGCTGTCTTTCTTGCAAGATTCCTTCCAATAAAACTGGTGGCTCCTGTGATTATGATTCTCACTGCCTCACCGCCCCACATCCCAATGTACTGTTGTATCCGCTTGCAACAGCTTCACCATTTCTTTCTCCAACCCCTCAGCGTCGTATCCAAACAAATGATAGAGATATGGCGCGTGAGCCATTGCAACGAATTTGTCTATACCTAAGTTAGCGAACTTCACCTGAAGGGATTCCGATACAAGAACCTCAGCGACCTGCTGCCCAAGACCGCCAATCTTGCTATGATCCTGCGCGACTACGATATGGGCTGTCCTTGCCGCGTCGATTATTGCTTGCCTGTCAATCGGCTTGATTGTGTGCATATCTACAACACGAATAGTTTTCCCATATCTGCGGGCAATTTGAATTGCCGCCTGCACAGCATACTGCACGGTGATTCCTGAACATATAAACGCGCCGTCATTTCCGTCACTCACAATGGATGCTTTCCCTATCTCATAATGATATGTTTCATCATAAATCGCATTTACAGGCTCAACGCCACTTCGCAAATATATCGGCCCATCATAATCGAGCGTCTTTTCCATCATTTTTATAGCTTGGATCGGATCGCAGGGTTCCAGCACGGTCATATTGGGCATACTGCTCATAATGGCACAATCTTCAATTCCCCAGTGAGTCGCTCCTGAAATGCCGCCTGAACAGCCAGCATACGGGGCAATCATCCGCACATTCATGTTTGCATACGCCACATCTGTACGGCACTGCTCACACGCGCGCATACTGATAAACGGAGCCATCGAAAACACGAACGGAATAAAACCTTCATGTGCCAGTCCTGCGGCAAAGCTAACCATGTTCTGTTCCGCAATGCCCACATTAAATGCGCGTTCCGGAAAACGCTCAACAAAATCCCTGTTTCTACAGGTTCCGGCTAAATCGGCATTTACGATGACAATTTTCTTCTGCTTTTCCCCAAGCTGTGTCATATATTCGCCAATAACATTACGCAGATAGTATTGCTTTTCACCACACATCAATCTATTCCCCATTTATTTTGAAATTCTCTGGTAAGCTCCGACACAGCCGATTCATATTGTTCTTGCGTAAGTTTTCCGGCATGCCACTTGGTCTGATTCTCCATGAATGAAACGCCTTTCCCTTTTACCGTATGGCAAATAAGCACTGTGGGAGTTTCTGATGTTGGAGCCGGCAGTCGATCAAATTGTGCTTTGAGTTCCGCTATATTGTTTCCATCGCATTCCTGCACACTCCAGCCGAATGCTCTGTATTTTTGCGCAATGTCTCCGAGGCCAGTTAATTCTGAAATTGGTCCGTCCGCCTCAAGTCCATTGAGATCAACAATCGCAATCAAGTTACCGAGCTTGTAGTGTACTGCGTTCATTGCAGCCTCCCAAATCGACCCCTCCGATTGCTCTCCATCCCCCATGACAACATACACACGGCTTTGAAAATTGCCTTTCAGTTTTAATCCGGCCGCGATTCCGCAGGCAATCGGGAACCCATGCCCCAGACTGCCGGTAGAGACCTCCACATAGGGATTCACCAAATTGCAGGAATGCATTGAAAATCTTCCGCCGTCTGTCGCATATTCCTTTATAACATCGTCAGCGTCAAAGCACCCAATCATTGCTTGATTAAAACTTGTCACAGCAGACGCATGACCTTTTGAAAGGACAAAGCGATCACGCTCTTCCGCATGGATATCTGACGGATCATACTTCATTTGGTACTGCCACAAAACCGTCATCACGTCCGCAACAGATAAGTCGCCGCCGATATGTATTGACTGGATAGAGCACAGCTTCAGTAGGTTTTTCCTGATTTCTAACGCTGCCTTTTCCAACTCCTTGATTGTTGAAACCATAGCGTTCTCCTATCTTGTTACCGCCTCAATAATCGTCTGCGCCATATAATCAATCATCTCATCAGTCATTCCCGGATAGACTCCCACCCAGAATGTGTTGCTCGTGATAAAGTCAGTGTTTCCCAGCGTTCCAGCCACCCGGTAAGCATCGGTGCCTCGAATCGGGTCAAAACAGGGGTGACGAATCAGGTTCCCGCTAAACAACAGCCGGGTCTGGACGTTTTTGCTCTCGATGTACCGAGTGATCTCGTTGCGCACCAATCCACTCTCCGGGCGAACAGAGAGAAGAAACCCAAACCAGCTGGGGTCGCTGTTGGAGGCGGACTCGGGAAGAATGAGCTTATCCTGAACGCCTTCAAGAGCCTTATGCAACCGGGTCCAGTTGTGGCGGCGGCGCTCGATGAAGGTGGGGAATTTCTTTAGTTGCTCGCAACCGATGGCCGCCTGCATATCCGTAACTTTCAAATTGTACCCAAAGTGGCTGTACACATACTTGTGGTCGTAGCCCCTTGGCAGCTCCCCGAACTGACCATCGAAACGGTGACCGCAGAAGTTATCGTGACCTGAGGGACATATGCAGTCCCGACCCCAATCGCGATAGCTGAGAATGAACCGGTGCAGGAGAGGATCATTAGTATAGACGCAACCTCCTTCGCCCATGGTCATATGGTGTGGAGGATAGAAGCTGCTGGTGCCGATATCGCCCCAGGTGCCGGTGAAGCGCGTCTCGCCGTTGATGGTATATGTACTACCCAGAGCATCGCAGTTGTCCTCCACAAGCCAAAGGTTATTCTCATCGCAGAAGGCTTTCACTGCCGCCAAGTCAAACGGATTGCCAAGGGTATGGGCAATCATGACTGCTTTCGTCTTAGGAGAGAGTGCAGCCTCAAGTTGGGCAACATCAATGTTATACTGGGGGACCGTCACGTCCACAAATACGGGCACAGCGCCGTACTGGAGCGCCGGGGTGACTGTGGTTGGGAACCCGCAGGCCACTGTGATGATCTCGTCGCCCTTTTTAATTCTCCGCTCTCCAAGCTCCGGCGCCGTAAGTGCCGAGAAGGCAATCAGGTTGGCAGAGGAACCGCTGTTCACCAGACTTGCGAACCGCACACCCAGCCACTTGGCAAACTCTCGTTCAAATTCATCGGCAAAGCGGCCAGTGGTGAGCCAGAAATCCAAAGTGGCGTCCGTGAG
Organism: uncultured Lachnospiraceae bacterium; assembly: GCA_947626795.1. Lineage (GTDB taxonomy): Bacteria > Bacillota > Clostridia > Lachnospirales > Lachnospiraceae > Petralouisia. The sequence goes on along the minus strand of CANQTH010000061.1, from coordinate 8,736 downwards.
GGCACACATCTCCTTCTCATCGAAGACCCTTGCCGCATAGGTAATGCGATCCCCCTGCGTAAAGGGTTTTTTATTCTCTTTGAAATCATGATAGTAGTCGGCTACCATCTCTTTTATTTTCTTGCGCGCTTCGGACTCGTTTTTCCATTCAGACATATCAATTCTCCTTTTTCTGCCAGGGCTGCAAAACATCTCTGTACGGATTTTGTATCGTCATAAAGTTATCCGGCAATGTGTCAAACCAACGCAAGTAACCGTTATCCTCCGGTGCTTTTGCTCCATTATCCGGGAGATAATCCTCCGGTGGGATGCACCGAAAGAGAATAGCAACATTGTGACCGCGTTCATAAGGGTGAGCAAGACTTGGATTGGGACCTCGCAAAATGTTGCGTACAGCAATCGGCGTGGGGTCAAATGTTACATTACATCCTAATTCTTCTTGGGCTGTTGCCTGTACACGAGAAGTGAAATCTTCACCAAACCGCATACAGCCACCTGGAATGTGCCACGCATTCTCAAAATAGTGGTCATTACGATAAGAGAGTAGCAGTTGCCCTCTTTTGTTCACCACTAAAAGGTCCACATTAGGCAATGGCACAAGAGCTGAAACCAACAGGAAAAGCTCCTGGGGAAGTCCCTCTCTGGCATCATAGTCCATGGCCCTGAGTGTCTCGATGGCCTCCTGTTCGACCGGTGTGAGGGCTCTCATTTGAAGTCCTCCACGAACTCGGCAATCTCCCTGTCCATCTCCGTCGGAACGTCCCAGCCGGATAGCCAAGCCTTTGTCCACTCTACGGTCTTTTCAATGGCCTCGTTGATGTGCCAGTGAGGGTGCCAGCCCGCCATAGCCTTCAGCTTGGAACAGTCGAGCTTTAGGAAATTGGCCTCGTGGGGGCCGTTGGCCTCGTTTTGGTTGATCCACTCCGCTCCTTCGCCCCACTTTTTGCAGAACAGGTCCACAAGCTCTCCCGTGGTCACACAGTCGCACTCATCGGGACCCACGTTGTACCAGCCGGAAAAGGCAGGGTCCTCATATTGCCGTTGGGCAATCAGAAGATAGGCGAAAAGCGGCTCCAGAACGTGCTGATAGGGCCTTGTGGAATGGGGGTTGCGAACGATGATGGGCTTATCGTCCTTCACCGCCCGCACACAGTCCGGGATGATTCGATCATTGGCAAAATCCCCGCCTCCGATGACATTTCCTGCACGGGCCGTAGAAATGGCGATACGGTTGTCCGAAAAGAAGCTGACTTTGTAACTGTGGGTCACCAGCTCCGAACAGCTCTTGCTGTTGGAATAGGGGTCGTACCCGTCCAATGGCTCGTCCTCTCGGTAGCCCCAAACCCACTCGTTGTTCTTGTACACTTTGTCCGTGGTCACATTGAGGAAGCTCTTCACGCAATCGCTTTGGCGCACACATTCCAGAATGTTCACAGTGCCCATCACGTTGGTTTCATATGTATATCTGGGGTTTTTGTAACTGTCTCGGACGATGGGTTGGGCTGCCAGATGCAGAACAATCTCGGGATGTGCGGCATCAAAAGCAGCTTTCAGGCTTGCGAAATCCCGCACGTCGCCTATGACCGAGGTCATCTTCCCCTCCAACCCCGCCAAGGCGAAGAGATTCGGCTCCGTTGGGGCAGGCAGGGAATACCCTGTGACGACGGCACCCACTCCGACGAGGACCCTGCAAAGCCAAGTCCCTTTAAACCCAGTGTGGCCCGTGACAAACACTCGCTTGCCGCGGTAAAAATCCAATTCCATTAGTCCCACACCTTCCAGGGAGCTTGTCCCGTTGCCCACATTTTCTCCAGTTGTTCCTTCTCGCGCACCGTGTCCATGCATTGCCAAAAGCCCTCATGCTTATAGGCCATCAGCTGGCCCATATGAGCCGCCGTTTCAAGGGGCGCTTTCTCCAGGACAGTGCTGTCACCCTCGATGAGGTCGATGAACTCAGGCTGACATACCATGAAGCCAATATTAATCATGTTCCCATCGCCTTGCGTTTTCTCCCGGAAATCGTTGATCTGCCCATCGTCGCCAATGTCCAGCACCCCGAACCGCTGACCTGCGTTGTATGCGGACATGGTGACCATCTTGCCGTGTGCCTTGTGGAACTTTACCAGCTCTGAGATATCAATATCAGACACCCCATCTCCGTAGGTCAGCATGAACGGTTCGTTACCTATGTAATCCCGTACACGGCGCACCCGCCCGCCGGTCATGGTGTTGAGTCCCGTATCCACCACTGTTACTTTCCAGGGTTCCGAAGCTGTGCGGTGAACCACCATCTCGCTGTTCCCGTTTGTGAAGTTATAGGTGATGTCCGACATATGCAGGAAGTAGTCCGCAAAGTACTCTTTAATAACGTGCTGTTTGTAGCCCGCACAGATGATAAATTCGTTGAAACCATAGTGACTGTACAGCTTCATAATATGCCAGAGAATAGGCATCCCACCCAGTTCTACCATGGGCTTGGGCTTAAACTGGCTTTCCTCGCTGATTCGGGTGCCAAAACCACCAGCTAAAAGTACTACCTTCATGTCTATCTCCTTTCGGTTTACCATTTCAAAAGGCGTTTAATTTTTCTTGCAAGCGGTCTAAGCCACTTAGGTGTATGCTTTTTGAAATAATTCACCAAGGCTCCTTTTACGCCGATTTGTTGCGGATGATTCTCACTATTTTGAACTGCAATCAAACACATTCGACGAATAATTTCCTCGTAATACACTGACCTTCTTGCATAATTCCACCATGAGTACCCATAACCTACCATTGGAAAATCCCACGGTTTGGGTACAGCTGCATAGTGAATAATAAATGGATCAGATAGACTCGTTGTCCATTCTGCAATACTTTCTTCCGGCGCATGCATAATATGTTCTTCGGAAGTCATTCTTTCGGGGAAAACATTCCAACGTAAATCTAAGTGTTGCACATGCCCATCAAATGCCAAGTTCAAAGCATCCTGCTCTGCACACATCAATTGTCTTTCCTGCCACAGATTCATGAAATATAATTGGCTAAAATTTCTTCTAATCTCTCTCAGATTCAATAGAAGTACATCGGCATTTACATAGGTATATGGATCAGTCATGCCTAAATAATCAGGTGAAATATCAATTCTAAGCCTACCAAGGTATCCCAAATCGGGTGCCCCAGCCATATAACATCCTTTATTTAATTTTGTATTAAACAAATCTGCTATATCGTGATTTATTATGACATCTGCGCCTAAATTTATTACTTTATCATAGCGTTTCAATATCCAAGGTAGCAGCATCCTATAATAATTAACTTCAAGGTAACTGTATTGGGCAGTCCTCATGTATTCTTCAATAAGATGATGAGGATTTATAATGCGAAGCGTGACATTCGGTGCTTTTTGAACGATTCTTTTGAGCTCGAACTCATCATAATCTTTGATTTCATTGCTCAGAATCAAAACATCATAGTTATAGCCTTTGCTGATATGATCAACAAGAGAGTCTAATGCGACGCTTAGATATGGGACAAATAATTCGCTTGATTCAAATACTACTGCTATATTCTTGCTCTGATATGCTGGAAAGACTTCTTGTATTCGTTCAAGCCCTTCTGCGGCTAAATTTATCATTTATATTTCTCCCCGTTACACTTTGATTATTCTTCAATCATCTTTGAAAACTAATGTTCTCTTGCTCCGAGCGCATAGTAGAACTTTTTTAATAAGCACCAACGCTTGCTTCCTCTTGGAATAAGAGTTTTTGCGATTTTCCGGCGTATGGAACCGTGAGGCAGTATCTTTTCGGCACATCTTCTTGCATCGGACTCGATGATATTGAATGTTCCATGCGTTTCTAAGTACTCACACATCGCTTTGAGCATTTTTTCATAGTAAGGAGACCTTTTTGCAATATACCACCACTCTAAGCCATACCCAACAGTAGGCAGTTGCCATGGCTTTGGTGAAGCAGCATAGTGGACAATATATGGATTATCTAAGCAATTCCGCCATGCTTTTCTGCTTGCTTCTGGTGCATGCATAATATCGTACTCAGAACTCATCTTTTCAGGGAACACATTCCATCTCAAATCAAGTTGATAGATATGTCCGCTAAAAAAACAATTTAGTGCATCTTGCTCCGCACATCTGAAACGTCGTTTTTGCCAACTCTCCATTAACTCATCTTGAGTAAAATCTCTGCGGATCTTTTCCAAATCCAGTATCAACACATCAGCATTTATATACTCATATGGATTTTCTAAACCCAACTCCTTTTTTGAAATATCTAAGGACAATCTTCCTTGATAACCTATGTCCATGACACCTCCAATGTAAGTTGCCGCATCCATCCTCTCATAGAATAAGTCCGCAATATCTCTCCGTATAATGATATCCGCCCCAAGATTGACCACCTTTGTGTAATTCTTCAATATCCATGGAAGCGACATTCTGTAATAATTGAGGTTTAGATACTCATATTTTGCTGTTGCAATATATGTTTTGACCATTTGCGATGGATCAAAAAATCGAATGCAAATATTGGGCTTATCCCGACACAAAGACTGCAAAGTTTCACTATCGTGCTGCTCAATTTCATTAGTTAAAACGATAATATCGTAGTTGTAGTCATGGGTTGATGATGCAATTAGTGACAAGATTGCCACACTTAAATATGGGACAAATGGATTGCTGACCTCGAATACAACCGCTACATTATTGCTGCTAAACGATGGAAGGATATCGTCAGCATATTGTATCTTGCACCTTTTATCCATGGGTTCTCCTTATAGCATAAGCAGTAGTGTAATGACTCTCTCCAAGGTCATATGACGCTCTTTTACAGCTTCTTGCAGGGGCTTTCTATCATCTTTTCGATCTTATATATCAGTTGCAATACTCCGAGCTAATCCACTTAGCAACAGTTAAAATATCGTATCCACTCTCGCGGATCTGGCGTGTATAGTCGGCTCGCTTGGTAAGACGATGTGCAATAGACAAGATTGAGGTTGACCACTGCTCTGAGCCCTCGCTGATGCCGATTCGATAAAACAGTGGTGTTATATCCACTTCTATGGGCACTTCTTCTGAACAAACTGTTGGCAACCCAGAACTCTGAGCTTCCAGGGCTGCAATTCCGAACCCTTCAAATTTGGAGGGAAATGCAAATATATCCATTGCACATAGCAATTGTTCAACATTATCCGAGGGGCCATAAAAAATAATATGATCCAAAATGCCGTATTTTTCTGCTTCTTTCTTTATGGAGGCCAAATCACCACTTCCAATTAAAAGAAGAACAGCATTCTGCCGCTTTTTCAGCAAACATGCTAAAACACGTATCAGAAATTTTTGATTTTTCTGATTGCACAGTCGGCCGACATTTCCAATCACCAATTTATCTGCCACGTTTAGCTTGCAGCGCATCATTGTTCTGAACTCTTGTTGGAACGAAAATTTTTGAATATCAATTCCGTTACGCACTGTTTTTACAGAAATAGTCTCTCTGCCTTTAGCTGGGAACATAAAATCTGCTGCTTTTTTGGAACAGGTCCAAAAGTCTGTCGCATAACCGTATAGGGCATGTTTGCAAATATTATGGCTCACAACTTTGAGCGGTTTAAGCACAGACCTTCGCAATGCACTGTTGTGGCTATGGACAATTCTTTTTCTCACTCCACATTTTTTTGCATCAACTAAATAAAAGTAAGAAACCGCCATGTAAACATTTAAATGAATCACATCATATTGATTCTCTTTTAGTATTTTTCTAAACAGAATGTGATTTTTGAAGAAGTAATACGGCTTCCCACTCAATTCATGCACTGGAATGTGCAATTTCTGCAATCTCGGGAAAAATAACTCTGAGATAACAGTCGTAGTGACAATCTCTATATGTAAATTACTGCAATCCATGTGCTCCAAGATATTTACAAGGAATGATTCAATTCCCCCCGCGCCCCATTTCTCAGTGAATATGCACACTTTCGTCATGCTGCTCCACTCCAATATATTCGTTGCATACGTCCTCGGTTTTTCCGAACATTCTAACCCTCCCATGTTCTAACCATATTACCTGGTTGCACATATCCTTAATTTGATCGATATTGTGACTGACAAACAACACTGTGGTACCACCGCTCATGAGTTCCATCATCCGTGCCCGGCTCTTTGCCTGAAACTCTGCGTCACCGACAGAGAGGATCTCGTCCACAAGTAAAACCTCTGGTTGAACCATCGCGGCAACAGAAAACGCTAATCTGGCCAGCATCCCAGAGGAATAGTTACGGATAGGCATTTCGATAAATTTACCGAGTTCAGAAAAATCCAGTATCTCCTGATATTTTTCCTTGAGATATTCCTCGCTATAGCCCAAAATCGCTCCGTTAAGAAAAATGTTTTCACGGCCGTTTAGATCGAAATCAAACCCGGAACCTAACTCAAGCAGGGGCACAATATTACCAGCCACTGTGACACTACCTTTTGTGGGTTTTAATATCCCAGAAATGACTTTTAGTAGCGTGCTTTTTCCCGCTCCATTTCTACCGATAAGACCGAGTGTTTTTCCTTGTTTGATATTGAATGACACATTGCTCAGTGCGGTGAATTCGTTGTAATTGAGCTTTCCACGAATGGCGGTAGTGACGAACTCTTTGAGTGACATAATTTTGTCATTGTTCATCCGGAAACGCATTGTCACATCATGAACCTCTATCATAGTCTTCTTGCTCATAGCAATCCCTCACAGATATAGGACAAACCGGTCCTGCGCCTTACGGAATACTGCCGCCCCTACCAACAACGTCCCTAACGCCATCAAAGCACATTGAACGTATACAACAGGTTCAGGAGATATCCCATCCATCAAACAAGTACGGGCAAAAGTGATAAAATAGTAGAGCGGATTCACGTTCAACACCCATGCTATATTCTGCGGCAAAATATTGGGCGGATAAAATATGGGAGTCAGATACATCCAAATCATACTGAGAACGCCCCATAAGAACTGAACATCACGAAAAAAAACCATGGCCGCCGCCAGAAGCATCCCAACCCCTAAACAAAATACCGATAGGCAAACAAGCCCGAAGGGCAGTAAGAGATATGCCTTTGTGGGAACAATACCGGAAAACATGGTGACCAATAGCAACGGAATAAGAGATATTAAAAGATTAACAAGAGAGGATAGCACCCTGGTCAGCGGATAGATGTACTTTGGTACATAGACCTTAGTAATCAAACCGGCGTTGCCGATAATGGAGTTCAGTGCCATATTTGTGGACTCGGAAAAGAAGTTATAGAAAGTAATCCCAATAATTAGATATGCCGGATAATGAGATATGTCGAAACGAAACAGATTTGAAAACACAATGTACAATACCATCATAGTGAGCAAAGGATTTAGGAAACTCCAGAATACGCCCAGCAACGAGCGCTTGTATTTGGTCTTAAAATCCCGCGACACCAATTGACGGATAAGGAACTTATATTTCTTCATTGCAACCAAGGCATTGACCACATAGCTGTGCTTTCCCTTTTTCCAGCGATACCACACAAGGCCAATCGCCGATGCCAATAGCAGGCCGAAACCTATGGTAAACTCCCAATAGTGAAGTCCAGTCCAGATATAATCCTCACCAGAAACGGAGAAACACAGAACGCCGTCTACCGGTGTCCCGTTAAAGCTCAGTGAAAAGCCCTCTTGTTGGGCAGACGCTGACATTAAAGGAGATACCGCACTGCCGGGTAAGCTGTCCGCATAGATGCGCAACAACAGAGGAACATCATACAGAGTTTCAATAGGTGCCTCTGCCGACATGGTGGTAAGTCCGCCTTCTGTAATGGATGCGGCATCAAAGCTTTGGCTCATCACCACAGTTCCGTCCAGCAAATTTAGGAGCTCCATGGTAACGGTTCCGCTGTTAGGCCGGTAATAAGTTCCCCAGTGTACGCTTACGGATTGAAGCCGCTGGATCTTCACAGTAAAAGTCTGCTCCACGGTGGCTCCTTGTATTAGTTCAACTGTACCTGTCTCTGCTATGGGCTGATCATAATTCCCGCGAGACGCCCTAAAATGAAGCTGATCCCCCGCAAGCCAATAGAACAGAACCACAAGTAATATGTAAGCTCCTGCTGCTAAGAGAAGCGTTTTGGGGATATTTACGTTTGTGTTCTGATGTTTATCCATTTTCAGTCAACCTTCAGTCATAAAATATTAGGTTGACTCCCCGTTACTCAGTCGATTGGCCTGTTCTGGCGTCAGTAACCGCTACGGAGAATCCACCCCTATCATCTGTTTACCTTTACGTCATCTTTTAGCCCCCATCCCTCATTATGAGAATAACCGCTATCTTCTTACTGCTGAGACCACATTACCTTCATTCCGAACTCCAACCAAAAGCAATTTGTTCCTGTTCCATCTGGCGATCCATTGCCTGCTCAACCAGAAATTCTATATTCGCCTCCACAGTAGCTCGGGTGGCAAGATACAGCTTTCGCAGACATCGGGGATTACATTTCTCTTTCGATACCTGTGCCGTCTCGGAAAGGTGGGAGGTAACATGTGTAACGCTGATGCGGCTGAGCGGCTTATGATTGCGCGAAAGAAACATCGCTCCGGAACGTATGTCATTACGTCTTGCGTAGGCCAACAGTTCCTGCTGTAGGCTGGGGGGGACCCGTACTGTCCGCATAACGCCCATGTAGGTAGATGTGAAACGTCCCGCCGTTACATTCTCAACCGTGATTTGGGG
>CANQTH010000060.1 GCA_947626795.1 uncultured Lachnospiraceae bacterium | reverse complement strand
ATGCTGATACCATTTTACATTTTCTCGCATGAGAGCCGCCTCCCGGAGTATAATAAGGATGAGAGGAAGCTCGCGGGGTTTCAGACAGTGTGAGGCATAGAATAGGATCACGCAAAAACAGGGAAAGAGACGGACGACGTTTTCTTTCCCTGTTTTTGCGTTTTCTTGGCCGTGGATGAGCAGAATCAAATTTTCCTTATTTGATCTTAATCTTGATCGTCGCCTTTTTCCCGCTGCCGTCTTTCGCGGCGGCGGTGATGGTCACGGTTTTGTCAGCACCTGCCTTTTTCGTGGTGACAACGCCGTTTGCGGTGACTGTCGCATATTTCGCGTTGCTGCTGCTCCAGGTTAGGGACTTGTTCGTTGTGTTGCTTGGGGAAACCGCTGCCTTGAGTGTTACTTTATTTCCGGCCTTGACAGAGGAACTGCCTGAAATTTTAATGCGTTGAAAGTATGACTGACAAAAAACGGGATCAAAAAAAGCTATAATAAGAAGCTTTTTTGCGGCTGTTTCTATTGTCTAAGTATGTTAATGCTGCAAAAATGACCAACAGCAGTGTAAGTATCTCAAGTACGACAAATCATTTTCATTTTTATGGAATGACAGGGAAGCCGCGAGGCTTCCCTGCAGTTATAGAAAGAACAGGCACATAGGAATAATCGTCCGGGGCGGCGCATATATATGGAATCACAAGGAGGGGACAACTTATGGAGGAGATCATCCGTGTGTTCCCAAACGCGTTCCGCCCGGTTTGCCGGGCCGGGTTCGCGCAGGGGATCGAGCCGGAGGAGATCAGGCTGCGGGTCGGGCAGCCTGTGATGGTGCAGGGGAAGGACGGGGAATATTACTGGGACATGGCGGCGCAGTCCGTTACGAGGCGGCCTGCCGGGGGCTACGTTTGGCGGGAAGCTGACATGAAGGAGGCGCTTGCGCGCATGAGCCAGTATTCCATGTACGCGTTGGAGGAGGAGATCCGGGAAGGCTATTTCACGCTTCCAGGCGGGCATCGGGTCGGGGTGGCCGGGAAGACCGTCTGCGCGGGCGGGAAGGTTACGGCCATCCGCAGCATTTCAAGCCTGAACATCCGCGTGGCAAGGCAGAAACGCGGATGCGCGCGGGCCGTGATCCCGTGGATTGCGCAAGAGGGCGGCGGGATACATAATACTTTGATCCTGTCCCCGCCGGGCGTGGGGAAGACGACCATGCTGCGGGACTGCATCCGCCTGCTGTCGGACGGGACGGAGGCACTCGCGGGGCAGAAAGTCGGCGTGGTGGACGAGCGGAGTGAGATCGGTGCGGGGGTCGGCGGGATTCCGCAAAACGAGCTGGGGCGCCGGACGGACGTCTTGGACAACTGCCCGAAAGCGGAGGGGATGCGGCTCTTGCTGCGCAGCATGTCCCCGCAGATCCTCGCGGTAGACGAGCTGGGCGGGCAGGAAGACTGCCTTGCCGTGGAGGAGGCGCTGCACTGCGGCTGCCGTGTCTTGGGGACGCTTCATGCGGGGGACGTGCAGGAGCTGCGGGAAAAAGAGCATCTTTCCAGATGGCTTGGGAAAGGATTTTTCGGGCGCTTTGTCTTCCTGCGGCAGGACGGGGCCGGGAAACGGGGATTTTCCGTTTACGACCGGGAGCTGCGGAAGCTATGCTGAAGGCGGCGGGCAGCGCCCTGGTCCTTGCGGCGTCTTTTTTATACGGATGGCGGCTGCGGGCGGAGCTTGCCGAGCATGTGAGGCAGCTTGTCGCCATGAAGGAGATGTTCCTGATGCTGTGGGGCGAGATCTCCTACGCGCGGACGCCGTTAAAGGAGGCGTTTTTGCAGATCGCTTCCCAGGGAAAGGAGCCGTTCGCCTCATTTTTGAAGAAGGCGGCCGCGGGGATCGAGGACAGCGGGGAAGGCATGGGAAGGCTCTGGGGGGAGCTGGTGGAGGAGGAAGCCGGGAATTTCCTGTTTACAGAGGAGGAGCTGGGGCTTTTGAAACGCGCCGGGGAGAACTTCGGGTATCTGGACAGCCGGATGCAGCTAAAGAACCTGGAGCTGTATATCGGGCAGGCGGAGACGATGATCCAAAGGGCCCAGGAAGAATTGAAGGACAGGCAGAGGATATACGGGACGTTAAGCCTGATGTGCGGGCTGTTTTTGGTCATTCTGCTGGTGTGAGGTTGGGGTTAGGCGATGAGCATAAGTTTGATTTTTAAGATTGCGGCGGTGGGGATCCTCGTGACGGTGATAAGCCAGGTCCTGAAACACAGCGGCAGGGAGGAACACGCGTTTTTGACAAGCCTGGCGGGGCTTTTGATCGTCCTGTTTTGGATCGTGCCTTATATTTATGAGTTGTTTGAGACGATAAAAAAACTGTTTGCGCTGTGAGGGGCATGGAATGGATATCATAAAGATCGCGGTCCTTGGCATTGTGGGGACGCTGCTTGGCGTCATGCTGCGCGGGCAGAAAAAAGAGTACGAGCTGTTTGCGGCGATGGGGGCGTCCCTCTGCATTTTTTATTTCCTGGCGTCTAAGCTGGAGCTGGTGCTGTCCGTGATCGGGCATATGGAGGAATATGTCAGCCTGGATGCGGGTTACGTCGCGATCCTGGTAAAAATGATCGGGATCACCTATGTGGCGGAGTTTTCCGCGAGCCTTTGCAAGGACGCCGGGAACCAGGCGGTGGCGGAGCAGATCGAGATGTTCGGGAAATTGTCCATACTCGCCCTTAGTATGCCGGTGCTGCTTGCGCTGTTGGAAACGGTGGGGGAATTTTTGCAATGAGGAAATGGAAGCGGTGGGCGGTTCCGCTCGCGCTGCTCTGCGCGCTATTTGCGGCGCGCGTCGCGCTGGCGGCTGAAGAGGAGCGGGAAGAGGTCTGGGAGGCCGGGGAGGAGCAGGAAGAAGGCGGGACTGGAAGCTTTTTAGGAGAAGAGAGCAGGGAGGCTGAAAAGGAGCAGGAAGAAGGCGGGGCCGAAAGCTCCATGGGAGAAGAGAGCTGGGATGCTGAAAAGGAGCAGGAAGAGGTCTGGGAGGCCGGGGAGGACGGGGCGAACCAGGAGGAAGAGATCGAGAAGACGGTGGGCGATTACCTGGAGGAGTTGGACTTTGCGGAAATAGACGCCGCCCTGGGGCGGCAGGAAAGCACGGAAGGGCTGGATTTCCGGGAGCTGGTGGAACGCCTGATCCTGGGGGAGGAGATCGACAAGGGATGGCTGCTGCAAGAGCTGCTCGCCATGGCGTTCCGGGAGGTGGGGGCGTTCCGGGGGACGATGGCGCAGATCATTTTTTTATGCGCCGTGTTCGCCATCCTCCACAATTTCGCGAACGTCTTCGAGAATCCCCCAGTGACAAAGATCAGCTATTACATGGCCTATCTGCTGCTTTTGGTCCTGCTGACGCGGTCGTTTTCCATCCTGCGCGATGTGTCCGTGGAAGTGATCTCAGAGATGCTCACGTTCCTGAAAGTCCTGATCCCGACGTTCACGATGAGCATGACGTTTTCCGGGCAGGCGACGACGGCGGCGGCCTTTTATGACATGACGTTCTTCGTGATCTATGGGATGGAGTGGATCATGCGCCATTTCCTCGTCCCTGCGGTCCAGATCTACGTTGTGCTGGAGCTGATGGACTGCCTTGCGGAAGAAGAGCTGCTCTCCCGCATGACGGAGCTGATCCGTTCCGGGGTCTTGTGGCTGATGAAGGCGCTGTTCACGCTTGTGGTCGGGATCAACGTGGTGCAGAGCCTGCTCACTCCGGTCATCGACACGTTCAAGAGCAACCTGCTCTCCAAGACCGTCGGGCTGGCGCCGGGGATCGGGATCTCCGTCAACGCCATGGCCGGGATCCTGATCGGCTCCGGGATCATCATCAAGAACGGGATCGGGCTGGCGGCGCTGATCGTTCTGGCGGCGATGTGCGCCGGGCCGCTCATAAAAGTCGGCGTCATGGCGTTTCTGTACCGCCTTGTGGCGGCGGTGATGCAGCCGATCTCTGACAAGCGGATGGTGGGGTGCATCATCAGCGCGGGGGAAGGGGGCAGGCTCCTGTGGAAGATCGTGGCGACGACGGTCGCCATGTTCATGGTGGCGATCGCGATGATAACGGCGGCGACGACGTGGCGTTAGTTCCAGGAATCATGGCCAGCAAAAAAGGAGGAGTCCGATCGCGGTGATAATTGCGGCGGCGACGTGGCGTTAGCGTCTGGAATTATGATCAGCGAAAAAGAAGGCGCCGGATCGCGATGATAACGGCGGCGGCGACGCGGCGTTAGCGTCTGGAATTATGATCAGCAAAAAAGAAGGCACCGGGTCGCGATGATAACGGCGGCGGCGACGCGGCGTTAGCGCGCCGGGAAGGGGGATTATGGGATTTATCTACGGCTGGGTGAAGAACATCCTGTGCTTTTATATTTTCCTGACGGCCGCCATGCACCTGCTCCCCCGGGGCAGCTACCAGAAATATGTGCGCTTTTTCTGCGGCCTGCTGCTTGTCATTCTCGTGATCACGCCCATTTTGGACTTGTTTGGGGAAGACGGCGCGCTTTTGGAGAAAGTCGGCCAGGAAGAATTTTTCCAGGAGATTTACAACATCCGGCTGGACACGAAATATTTGGAGCAGGGCCAGAAAGAGGCCTACATAAAGCAATACGAGGAGGCGATCGAGATGGACGTGGGCAGGATGGCGCGGCAGAGGCAGATGATGGCCGACCAGGTAACGGTGCGCCTGAACGGGGAATACGAGGTGGAGAGCATCCAGGTCCGGGCGCGGCCCATTGAGGGCGGCTCCCCGGACGGCTCGGAGGCGCGCGGGCTGAAGCAGGAATTGATGGAATTTTACCAGATCGGCGAGCGGCAGGTCGAGATCGTGGAGGAAGGAGGATGAAGATGCCGAAAAAAGAGAAGTTTTCCCTGGAAAAATTAAAAAAGACGCCGAAAAACCAGCTTTTGATCTGCGGGCTGTGCGGCGTCCTGCTCTTAGTCGTCGCCATGCCCGCGGGGCGGCAGGACGGGCAAAAGGAGCAGGAGGCGGAGGGCGCGCAGGCGTCGGAGGAAGAGACGTCCGAGACGTCCGCCGAGCTTTACCAGAAGAAGCTGGAGCGGGAACTGGGGCAGGCGCTGGGGCGGATGGAAGGCGTCGGCAAGGTGGAGGTCATGATCACGCTGCAGGACGAGGGGGAGCGCGTCGTGGAGAAGGATCTGGCGAAGACCGGGCAGGAATCGCTGGAGCAGGACGGCGAGGCGAAGCGGGAGGCGAAGGATTACCAGGTGCAGGAGGAGACGGTTTTCGCAGAAGGAAGCGGGGAAGGCGGCGCGCCCTTTGTCTCCCGGGAGGCCATGCCCGGGGTGGAAGGCGTGCTGGTCGTCGCGGAAGGGGGCGGGGACCCGAAAACGGCAAAAAATATTTCCGATGCGGTTTTGGCATTATTTCCGGTGGAATTACATAAAATTAAAGTAGTTAAGATGAATTGACAGGAGGATTCAGAGTGAAAAAGATTTTCAGGAAAAACCAGATCATCATCACGGCTCTGGCGCTTATGATCGCCGTTGCGGGGTATTTGCAATATACGGGGAGTCAGAGCGACGGGAGCCTGGCGGAAGAGGCCAGCGCGGACACGCAGGACGCTACATATGAGATATCCGACGAGGAGATGTACAGCGTTGAGGATATCTTTACGGATACGGAAGCGGGCGAGGAGGCCGCGGCAGAGACGCAGGGGACGGAGCCTGCGGCGGAAGGGCAGGACGCCGGGGCGTCCGGGGCGCAGGAGGCTGAAACGGGCGCGGACCCGTCCGGGACGCAGGAAGGCGGGACGTCCGCCGGGACGTCCGGGGCGCAGGGCGTCCAGACCGGGGAGGAGATCGCGCAGGAAAACGGCCAGGACGTGGAGAACCCGGGCGAGGCGGTGCTGACCAGCGGCAGCGCGGGAAACGTGGATTTCGCGTCCGAGGTAAAGCTGAACCGGGAACAGGTGCGCTCCCAGAACAAGGAATCCCTGCTGGAGATCATCAATAACGCGAATATCGGGGAAGAGCAGAAGCAGGAGGCGCTCGACGCCATGATCGCCATGACGGACATCGCGGAGCGGGAAGCGGCGGCGGAAATGCTGCTCCAGGCGAAGGGATTTACGGACGTGGTCGTAAGCATCACGGACGACAGCGCGGACGTCGTCCTGGACATGGGCGAGGTGACGGACGCGAAGCGGGCGCAGGTGGAGGACATCGTGAAGCGCAAGGCGAACGTGGAAGCGCAGAACATCATCATCACGCCGATCCAGAAGTCTGCGGAGGCAGATCCGACCTAATCGGTAACAGTTTGGCCCAGGACTTTGCACCTGCTGCAAAGTCCGTAAGAATGTGTAAATTTTGCCGAGTGGGAATCCCAGTAGATTGTGGTATGGTGTGCATTTTGAATTTTTATCCCAAATTTCAGGTGAAATTTTGAGGAAAAATTTGGAAATGCACACCCCTTACTTGTAAAGCGGAGTTATCTCGGCGGCAAATAACAATTTGCTTATTTCTTTTTAGCAAACTTGGCAATGACCTTATCCACCCAAAAAGTAATAAAGAGATCAGCAATCTCCACAAACAATTCAGCAATGAAATCGATCATGTAAGTTTCCTCCAAGCCCAAATTTTCTTTGAGTATATCAAAAACGCCCCCTGCTTTCAATCACGCAAATGCAATTCCCAACAACGCTCGTAACAGGACAGCCGAAGATTTTTTTAAAGATAATTGACATATTTTCGTTGCTTGCATATAATGATAATAACGATGAGGAGTTCCATCGTCGAAAATATTGTCCGGCTTGAAGATCAAACCCTATCGAAAGGTAGGGCTGTTTTTATAATCGGTGGGGATACTATGATTTATCAAGAAACGCAAGGAGAACAAAAAGATGAGAATGAATGCGAAAAAACGAGTGTTCCTGATTGTGCTTGACAGTGTGGGGATCGGGGAAATGCCGGACGCCGGGGAATTTGGGGACGCGGGCAGCCATACGCTGCGGGCGGCTTCCAAAAGCCGATATTTCTCCATGCCGAACATGGGAAAGCTGGGCCTGTTCCGGATCGACGGGGCGGGCGTCGGGGAGCGGGAGGCCGCTCCCATTGGCGCGTTCGCCCGGATGGCGGAGGCTTCGAAAGGCAAGGATACGACCATCGGGCATTGGGAGATCGCGGGCGTGATCTCCAAGGAGCCGCTGCCCACTTACCCGCAGGGCTTCCCGCCGGAGGTCTTAGACGCGTTCCGGGAAAGCACGGGGCGCGGCGTCCTCTGCAACAAGCCGTATTCCGGGACGGAAGTGATCCGGGATTATGGGGACGAGCAGGTAAGGACCGGGGATCTGATCGTGTACACTTCCGCGGATTCCGTGTTCCAGGTGGCGGCGCACGAGGACGTCGTCCCGGTGGAGGAGCTGTACCGATGCTGCCGCGCTGCGCGGAAGATCCTCGTCGGGCCGCACGGGGTGGGGCGCGTGATCGCGCGCCCGTTTGCCGGGACGTCCGGGCATTACGCGCGCACGCCGAGGAGACATGATTTTTCAATGGAGCCGCCGCAGGTCACGATGCTGGATCAATTGAAGGAAAACGGGCTGGACGTCCTTGCCGTCGGGAAGATCTCGGATATCTTTGCTGGGCGGGGGATCACGGATTCCGTGCGCACGGACGGCAACGCGGACGGGATCGAGAAGACGCTCGCCTGGATGGGGCGCGAGTTCGAGGGGCTGTGCTTTGTGAACCTCGTGGATTTCGACATGCTTTACGGGCATCGGAACGACGTGGACGGCTACGCGAAGGCGCTTTCGTATTTTGACAGCCGCCTCCCGGAGCTGCTCGGGAAGCTGAAGGAGGACGATATCCTGATGATCACGGCGGATCACGGGTGCGACCCGTCCACGCCCTCGACCGACCACTCCAGGGAATATACGCCGCTCGTCTTATATGGCGCGCGCATCCCGCGCGGGAAAAATTACGGGACGCGGGACACATTTGCGGACATTGGCGCGACCATCCTCCAATATTTCGGGATTCCGGCGCGGACGGCGGGGAAGCCGCTTGACAAATATTGAGAAGAAGATTATATTGGAATACGGTCCGGCAGCCTCTGCCGCTCGCACGCCCGCAGGGGGCGCGGGGAATGAGAAAGGGAAGGGAAGAAAAGAGGAGATACATTATGAAAAAAGAGCCATTTGTGACATACGGGCAGCTAAAGGAGATCGTGAAAGAGTATCCGACGCCGTTCCATCTTTACGACGAGAAAGGGATCCGCGCCAACGCGAAGGCGCTCAAAGAGGCGTTTTCCTGGAACCCGGGGTTTCGGGAGTATTTCGCGGTGAAGGCGACGCCGAACCCGTTTATCATCAATATCTTAAAGGAGTACGGCTGCGGCTGCGACTGCTCCTCCATGACGGAGCTGATGCTCGCGGACGCGCTGCATTTTAGCGGGGAGGAGATCATGTTTTCCTCCAACGCGACCCCGGCGTCGGAATATAAGTTCGCGGACGAGATCGGGGCGACCATCAACCTGGACGACTTTACCCACATTGATTTTCTGGAAAAGACGATCGGGCATATCCCGGAGACGATCAGCTGCCGCTACAATCCGGGCGGCGTGTTCAAGATCAGCAACAACATCATGGACAACCCCGGCGACGCGAAATACGGGTTCACGAAGGAGCAGCTCTTCGAGGGATTTCGGGTGTTGAAGGAAAAGGGCGCGAAGCGTTTCGGCATCCACGCCTTTTTGGCGAGCAACACGGTGACGAACGAGTATTACCCGACGCTCGCGAAGACGCTCTTTGAGATCGCGGTACAGCTAAAGGCGGAGACGGGAGCGGACATCCGCTTCATCAACCTTTCCGGCGGGATCGGCATCCCTTACAGCCCGGATCAGGAGCCGAACGACATCCGCGTGATCGGGGAGGCGGTAAGGAAGGTGTACGAGGAGACGCTCGTCCCGGCGGGCATGGGGGACGTGGCGATCTATACGGAGCTGGGCCGCTTCATGACAGGCCCGTACGGCTGCCTGGTGACGACCGCCATCCACGAGAAGCACACGCACAAGGAGTACATTGGCTGCGACGCCTGCGCCGTGAACCTGATGCGCCCGGCGATGTACGGCGCGTACCACCACATCACGGTCATGGGCAAGGACAACAGCGTGTGCGACCACAAATACGACGTGACAGGTTCGCTCTGCGAGAACAACGACAAGTTCGCAGTGGACAGGATGCTCCCGAAGATCGACGTCGGGGATCTGCTCGTCATCCACGATACCGGGGCGCACGGCTTTGCCATGGGCTATAATTACAACGGCAAGCTGAAGTCCTCGGAGATCCTCCTGCGTGAGGACGGCTCAGCGAAGCTGATCCGCCGCGCCGAGACGCCGCGGGATTATTTCGCGACGTTCGACTGCTTCGACATCCTAAAGGACATGAAATATGATCGGGCGTAAGGACGTCTTATCCATCCCCTATTTGAAAAAAGCCGCGTTCACCGGGAGCTGCGAGGGGCTGCGGTTCCGGTTCGCGTCCGTGGAGAAGGAAGGCGCGGACGGCGGGCGGGCTCTGGAGATCGCGGCGTGGGAAGGCCCGTACGCCTATGACGCCACGCCGGAGGAGAAAAAGCAGCGGATGGAGACGGGGCTTTCCGAGGAAGGGATCGAGGCTGGGATCGACTGGCTGAACAAGCTGTGGGAATCGGATCCTGAGCGTTATCGGGCGGCGAAAGGGAATTGGTAGGGAGGATTGGGCAGGAGGCAGCTTGGTTTCCTCTTGCCAAATCCCATCCTTGCGTTTATAATGATCAGCAAAAGATACAGGAGGTTATCATGAACGAAACCAGAACATACATTTGGGGGGGGGTATGAAGAGCTATCTGAAACGGCAGCAAGCGGACAGGAGATAAGTCTGTCCTATTTTGGATCACAAGATTACAGGCAGCGAAAAACACTTATCTTTTCCGACAGGGCGGTCATCTGTCGGGAAAGGTAAGTGTTTTTTATTTCCGCGAGCAACGAGCCAGGCGGACGTGCTTGCGCGTCCATTTGGCGATTGCCGCGAGGGCCAAATGACACTGGAAGAAAAAGAGAAGGAAAGGATGGAGAAAATGAAACAGAAAAGATTGTTAAGCCTCTGCCTTGCGGCTGCGCTTGCCGTTACCATGGCACCGATGGGAAGCGCGCGGGCAGCGGGGCGGGAGGAAGCTCAGAATGTGCAGGCGCAGGAGGGTGCAGCCGGGGAAGCAGCTTTGCATGAAGAGGAGGTCCAAGGAGCAGGCGTAAGAGGACAAGCACTGGAAGTTGTGAAGGAAGAGAGGGCGGCAGAGGAAGAGGGTTATGAGTATGTAGAAAACGATGATGGGACGGTGACGGTTACGGGATATAGCGGAAGTGAGACAGAGCTTGTGATACCGGATACGCTTGGAGGGAAGAGAGTGACGGAGATAGGGTATGCAGCATTTTCGGGTTGCAGCGGCCTAAAGGAAGTGAAGATACCAGAGAGCGTGATGGAGATAGGGTATTATGCATTTTCAGATTGCAGTAGCCTAAAGGAAGTGAAGATACCAGAGAGCGTGACGGAGATAGGAGAGTTTGCATTTTCAGGATGTAGCAGCTTAACAAATGTAGAGATTCCGGGAAGCGTGACGGAGATAAGGAGTGTTACATTTGCGAATTGCAGCAGTCTGACTGAAGTGAAAATTCCAGAGAGCGTGACGAGGATATGGCATTCTGCATTTTCAGGTTGCAGCAGCCTGACAAATGTGGAGATTCCGGGAAGTGTGACGGAGATAGGAGAGTTTGCATTTTCGGGTTGCAACGGCCTAAAGGAAGTGAAGATTCCAGAGAGTGTGACGGAGATAGGGGATTCTGCATTTTCAAAGTGCAGCAGCCTAACAAATGTAGAAATTCCGGGAAGTGTGACGAAAATAGGGGATCATGCATTTTCAGGTTGCAGCAGTCTTGAAAGAATGGAGATACCAGAGGGCGTGACGAGGATAGGGTATGGAGCATTTGGTCGCAGTGGTCTGACCGAAGTGAAAATTCCGGGAAGTGTGACGGAGATAAGGGATGAAATATTTTCAGGTTGTAGTAGTCTGATAAAGATTGAAGTGGAAGAGAATAACCCCAATTATAGTTCTGAAAGTGGAGTGTTATATGATAAAAAGAAAACACGTCTAATCCGCTGCCCAGAAGGAAAGAGTGGGGTAGTAACAATCCCAGGAAGCGTGACGGAAATAGGGAATTCTGCATTTTCAGATTGCAGCGGTTTGACAAATGTAGAGATTCCGGGAAGTGTGACAGAGATAGGGATATATGCATTTTCAGATTGCAGTAGCCTGACCGAGGCGATAATACCAGAGAGCGTGACGGAAATAGGGAATTCTGCATTTAGAGATTGTAGCAATCTAAAGGAAGTGAAGATACCAGAGAGCGTGACGGAGATAGGGAATTGTGCATTTAGAGATTGTAGCAACCTAAAGGAAGTGAAGATACCAGAGAGCGTAACGGAGATAGGGGATGAAGTATTTTCAGGTTGTAACAGCATGACAAATGTAGAGATTCCGGGAAGTGTGACGAGGATGGGAGATTCTGCATTTTCAGGTTGCAGCAGTCTAAAGGAAGTGAGGATACCAGAGAGTGTGACGGAGATAGGGAATGATGCATTTTCAGGATGTAGCAGCTTAACAAATGTAGAGATTCCGGGAAGTGTGACGAGGATGGGGGATTCTACATTTGTTGGTTGCAGCAGTCTAAAGGAAGTAAAGATACCAGAGAGTGTGACGGAGATAGGGAATGATGCATTTTCAGGATGTAACAGCTTAACAAATGTAGAGATTCCGGGAAGTGTGACAAAGATAGGATGGAGGGCATTTTCAGGATGTAGCAATCTGATAAAAGTGAAGATACCAGAGGGCGTGACGGAGATAGGATGGTGGGCATTTGAACATTGTAGCAGTCTGATTGAAGTGGAGATTTCGGAGAGCGTGACGGAGATAGGGGATTCTGCATTTAGAGATTGCAGCAGCTTAAAGGAAGTAAGGATACCAGAGGGCGTGACGGAGATAAAGGATTGTGCATTTTATGCTTGTAGCAGCCTAAAGGAAGTGAGGATTCCGGAGAGCGTGACGAAGATAAAGTGGTGGGCATTTGCATATTGCAGTAGCCTTGAAAGCGTAGAGATTCCGGCAAGCGTGACAAAAATAGGAAAAAGGGCATTTTATAACTGCACAAGCCTTGCGAGTGTGAAGTTGGAGGAAGGCGTGACGTCCATTGGGACATTGGCATTCCGTCACTGCACAAGTCTTGAAGAAATAGAAATCCCGGCAAGTGTGACGTTTATAGGGAAAAATGCGCTGCCAAGCCACAAGAAGGTGATTGCGGTCGTCAGCCAGGAAAGCCAGGCGGAGACGTATGCCATCGAAAACAAGATAAGATACCGCTATGTCGGGGAATCCTTTGTCCATGGCCCGAACCGGGTGGAGACCCCGGACGATGGCAGGGAAGAGGGAGGTTCTGATTACATGACCTGCCAGTTAGAGGACGGGACGCTTGAGATTACAAAGTATACCGGAAGCGATGCAGAGCTTGTGATCCCAGATACGCTTGGAGGGAAGAGCGTGACAAGCATCGGGAGTAATGCATTTGAATACTGCAGTAGCCTGATAAGCGTAGAAATCCCCGGAAGCGTAACGAGCATTGGGGGCAGTGCATTTTATGGCTGTAGTAGCCTAACAAGCGTAGAAATCCCCGGAAGCGTAACGGATGTCGGGACGGGTGTATTTTTAGGTTGTAGCAGCCTGATGAGTGTAGAAATCCCGGAAGGGGTGACGAGAATAGGGGATTATGCATTTAGAGACTGCAGTAGCCTGATAAGCGTAGAAATTCCAGGAAGCGTAACGGGCATTGGGGATGAGACATTTTATGGCTGCAGCAGCCTGACAAGCGTAGAAATTCCAGGAAGCGTAACAAGTATTGGGGATGGAGCATTTTATGATTGCAGCAGCCTGACAAGCGTAGAAATCCCAGAAAGCGTAACGAGCATCGGGGGTCAGGCATTTTATAGAACGCCTTGGCTGGAAGCCAACCGCGAGGAAAATCCTCTGGTAGTTGTAAACCGTATCCTGATTGATGGAATAACTTGCGAAGGAGCAGTGACAATCCCGGAAGGAGTAGATAGCATCGGAGGTTATGCATTTTATGGAAGCTGTCTGACAAGTGTAGAAATCCCCGGAAGCGTAACGAGCATTGGGGGCAGTGCATTTTATGGCTGTAGTAGCCTAACAAGTGTAGAAATCCCCGGAAGTGTTACGAGCATTGGAGGGGGTGCATTTTCAGGTTGCAGCGGCCTGATAAGCGTAGAAATCCCAGAAAGCGTAACGGATGTCGGGACGGGTGTATTTTTAGGTTGCAGCAGCCTGACAAGCATAGAAATTCCAGGAAGCATTACAAGCATTGGGGGCAGTGCATTTCAAGGTTGTAGCAGTTTGACAAGTGTAGAAATCCCAGGAAGCGTTGTGGACATCGGGGTTAGTGCATTTTTAGGCTGCAGCAGTTTGACATACGTAGAGATTCCGGAAGGAGTAAAGAGCATCGGGGATTATGCATTTTCAGGATGTAACAGCCTGAAAAGTGTAGAAATTCCAGAAAGCGTTACAAGTATCGGAAATTATGCATTTTCAAGTGGAAATCTGACATTAACAGTTGTCAAGGGCAGCCCTGCGGAAACTTATGCAAAAGAGAATGACATCAAGTACATATATTCAGATGGCACAGCTCCAGGCGAAGGAGAAGAGACAGATCCGGGAAGTGGAAGTGAAGAACAGACGCCGGGCGAAGGAGAGAATCCAGGAACAAGCGGAACCGAGGGAGAGAATCCGGGAACAGGCGGAAGTGAAAGCGAGAATCCGGGAGCAGGTGGGAATGAAAGTGAGAATCCGGGAACAGGCGGAAATGAAGGAGAGAATCCGGGAACAGGTGGAAGTGAAAGCGAGAACCCAGGAGCAAGCGGAACCGAAGGAGAGAAGCCAGGGACAGGCGGAAGCGAGGGAGAGAATCCGGGAGCAGGCGGGAATGAAAGTGAGAATCCGGGAGCAGGTGGAAGTGAAAGCGAGAACCCAGGAGCAGGCGGAAGCGAGGGAGAGAATCCCCATACCCACCAGTATCAGACAAATGTCACAAAGGCTGCGCCGGGGAAGAATGGGGTGGTTACAAAGACCTGCTCTGTCTGCGGCGACAAACAGGAGACTGTCATCTGCGCCCCGAAGACGCTGAAGCTGTCCAAGGTTTCTTATACATACAACGGCAAGTCCCAAAAGCCGTCCGTTACGGTGACGGACAGTCAGGGTAAGGCGTTGAAATCTGGCACGGATTACACGGTGAAATACTCAGGCGGCTGCAAGGCCGTGGGCGTCTATACAGTCACCGTCGCCTTCAACGGCAATTATTCCGGCACGATGAAGGCACCCTTTACGATCGCGCCGAAGGGGACGAGCTTCTCCAAAGTGATGGCGAAGAAGAAGGGCTTTGCCCTAAAGTGGAAGAAGCAGGGCCAGGCGACGGGCTACGAGATTCAGTATTCTACGAGCAAGAAGTTCGAGAAGAAGACGACCAAGACCATAACCGTGAAGAAGAGCAAGACTGTGTCCAAGACCATTTCCAGGCTGAAAGCGAAGAAAAAGTACTATGTGCGCATCTGCGCCTACAAGACGGTGAAGGAAAACGGGAAGAGTAGGAAGCTGTATTCCGGATGGTCGAAGGCAAAGACTGTGACGACAAAGAAATAGGCATCCATCCCCAGGCGGGAGCGGATGAAGACGAGATAACCTGCTCCAGGGCGGGGCTGGAAGGGGCTGGATACTCTACTTCCAAAACAGGCGGCGCAGGGCAACCGATTTTTCCGGATGCCCTGCGCCGCGCCTGCTGAAAGGAAAGAAATTTTAGAATAGCTGTTACAGTTCCCTGGTTGACCAGCGAACTGTAACTTCGCAGGCTCATTTGTAAATTTGCTTCGCAAATAGAGCCTGCTCACCCCCTGTTTCATGTTCTTACGCATCCAGACAGCAAGGTGTCTGGATGCTGTGTGGACAGTAACCGTAGCGGTTCAGTTCAGGGCTGAGCTCTCATTTTATTCCTTGACAGCCCGGGATCCCCCGGTGTATAATCATGCCATGCACGGTCGTGCATTCTTATTTTCGCGGACAATGAGCCAGAATGGCAAGCCTGCCTGTTCCTTTGGCAAATGCCGCGATCACAAGTGAGACTTGTAAGCGAGTCTCGAATTCATATCAATTTGCCGTTCGGCAAAGGACAGCAATCCAGCGTATTTTT
>CANQTH010000059.1 GCA_947626795.1 uncultured Lachnospiraceae bacterium | reverse complement strand
CGAGGATGCCGACGGCGCGCGCCGGGTTGACCGCGGCGCATTTCACCGCCCGCGCGAGCGGGATCCCCATCTTCTGCACCGCCACACGCATACACTGCATGAGGTTGGTCGCCGAGCCCGCGATCGTCCCGTCCGTGAGCGTCGCCAGGCTGCCGCGCACCTGCACGGTCTGGCCGCCGAGCGAATACGTTCCGTCCGCCATCCCGGCCGCCAGCGCTATGACGTTCTTCAGCGCGCCGCCCAGCTCGATCCCCAGCATATCCGGGCTGGTATAAATGCGCAAAACGTCGTTCATGAAAATATTCTGCACATATTCCGCCGTTTCTTTCTTCTTTGCGCCCGCGACGCAGGTCGTCGGGAGGCCGCGCCCGACTTCTTCCGCATGGCTCGGCCCGGAGAGGACGGCGACCTCCGCCTGCGGGATCTCCTCCTGGATGATGTCCGTCAGAGTCATCAATGTGTTTTCCTCGATCCCCTTCGCCACGTTGACGATCAACTGCCCTTCCCTCACATAAGGGCGCATATCCGCGGCCGTCCCGCGCGTATAGACGGACGGCACGGCAAGCACGAGCAGGTCCCGGCCCTCCACGGCCCCCCGCAGGTCCGTGGTCAGGCCGATGCCTTCCGCCAGCCGGACGCCCGGGAGCTTTTGCACATGCTCATGCTTTTCCCGCAGCATCTCGATCTCCGACGCGATCGCGGACCAGATCGTTACCTCATGCCCATTTTTTTCCAGCACGGCCGCAAGGGCGGTTCCCCAGCTTCCCGCGCCGATCACGCTTACTTTTGCCATACTTCTTCCTTCTTTCTCAATTTTGGCTTTTCGTCCCGCGCGAGGAGAACTTGTTCTCCGTCCCCGCGATCAGCCGCCCGATATTCCCGCGGTGCCGCCAGATGGCAAGCAGGGAAAACGCCGCGCCGACGGCATATGCCTCCGGGAGGAGCGTCTCCTCCACGCCCAAAAAGCCCATCTGCCCAAAGGCCACAAGCTCGATGAAATAGACGACGACCACCAGGATCGAGCCCAGCGACACATATTTCGTGATCAGGACGGCCGCGGCGAACACGGCTATGCAAAGAGGCGCCATCGGGGGATAGAACGCCAGGATGAACGCCGACGTGCAGGAAATCCCCTTGCCGCCCTTAAATTTCAGGTAAAACGGATAATTGTGGCCCAGCACGGAGCCTAAGCCCGCATACATCTCCAGCAGCCGCGCCTCCTGCGGGAAGCGCCCCCGGAACAAGAGCCATGCCGTGAGCATGGCGAGCATCGTCTTCGCGCAGTCCCCTAAGAATACGATAAGTCCCGCCTTCCAGCCCATGGTGCGGACCGTATTGGTCGCCCCGGCGTTCCCGCTCCCATGCTGCCGGATGTCGATATGGCGCCGCTTCCCGTAGAGATAACCCGTCTGGAACAACCCGAACACATAGCCTATCACAATGCAGATCACACGGCTCACGATCATTTTCTTTCCTTCCTCTCCCTTATGATGAACTTCAGCGACGTCCCCTGGAACCCGAACGCTTCCCGCAGGCGGTTCTCCAGATACCGGACATAGGAAAAATGCATCAGTTCCTTGTTGTTGACAAAGATCACGAACGTCGGCGGCTTCACCGACACCTGGGTGGCGTAATAGATCTTCAGCCGTTTCCCGCGGTCGGAAGGCGGCTGCTGCATCGCCACCGCTTCGGATATGATCTCATTCAGCACTCCGGTCCCGATCCGCATCGAGTTATTCTCCATCGCCGCGTCGATCCAGTCGAACAGCTTGTGCGTGCGCTGCCCGGTCTTGGCGGAAATGAATAAGATCTCCGCGTACGGCATGAAGCTCAAGACCTCCCGGATCTTGTCCGTATGCTTGTACATCGTCTTGTCGTTTTTCTCGATCGCGTCCCATTTGTTCACGGCGATGACGATCCCTTTGCCGCGCTCATGGGCAATGCCCGCAATCTTGGCGTCCTGCTCCGTCGCGCCCTCCGTGGCGTCGATGATAAGGACTACCACGTCGGCGCGCTCCACCGCCGTCACCGCGCGTATGACGCTGTACCGCTCCAGCTCCTCCTTGATCTTGCTCTTGCGCCTCAGCCCCGCCGTGTCAATGAAGACGTATTCCCTGCCCTGCCAGGACACTTCCGTGTCGATCGCGTCCCTGGTCGTCCCCGCGATGTCCGACACGATGACGCGCTCCTCCCCCAGCAGATGGTTGATCAGGGAAGATTTGCCCACGTTCGGCTTGCCGACGATCGCCACCTTCGTCCTGCCGTCCTCTTCCTCCCCGTCGACGTCCTTTGGAAAATGCTTCGCCACTTCGTCCAGCATATCGCCGATCCCCAGCCGCGAGGCCGCGGAGACCGGGATGGGGTCGCCGATCCCCAGGTTATAAAACTCATAGACGTCCGGCATGAATTTGTCAAAATCATCCACCTTGTTGACGACCAACACGACGGGTTTCCCGGAACGTCTCAGAAGGTCCGCGACCTTCGCGTCGGAATCCACAAGCCCCTGCCGCACGTCCGTGAGGAACAGGATGACGTCCGCCGTGTCAATGGCGATCTGCGCCTGCTCCCGCATCCGCGACAGCAGGATGTCCTTGCTGTCCGGCTCGATCCCCCCTGTGTCGATCAGGGTGAACGCCATGTTCAGCCACGTCACATCCGCATAGATCCTGTCCCGCGTCACGCCCGGCGTGTCCTGCACAATGGAAATGCGCTCTCCCGCCAACGCGTTGAACAACGTGGACTTCCCCACGTTCGGCCTTCCTACAACTGCAACTACTGGTCTGCTCATCGTACTCTCCTAATCTCTCATAAACTGATCCAAGGCCTGTCTGCAAGCCCTGGCGCGAGATTCCGTTCTGCTTTCGCAATCATCTTCTGTCCCGGATCTCCGCGCATCCTCCTGCCGCTTTTGTCACAGCGCGGCTTCCATCAGGCTGTCCACCAACGCCTGTCCGCTTGATTTTACAATATCTATTTTGACTTGTAAAGCATTTTCCACGTCCGACAGCGTAAGGTCGTCCAAAAAGACCTCCTCCCCGCTGCGGAGCAGGTTGCAGGGCATCAGGAGCCGCTTCCCGAGACTGCGCCCCTTTAGCTGCGCGATGATGTCCTGTCCTGTCAGCAGGCCGGAAACCGTGATCTGCTCCCCGAAAAACTCATTGACGACGGGGATCACTTCCACCTCAGCCTGCGGGAACGCCTCCATAAAATCCGCCGCAAGCTCCCGCATCGTCGGGGCGGCCAAAAGCCCGGTCACGATCGTCGCCTTCGCCGCGCCGTCATGCCGCGCGGCTTCTTCCTTCGCCGGCCCGCTCATCTCTCCCGCCCCGCCGCCTCGCGCGGCTTCTTCTCCCTCCGCCTCACTCGTCTCGCCGCCTTTTTTTGCCGCGTCCGCGAGGGCCTCGGCAAACTCCGTCCTCAACAGGCGCAGCATCCCCACGCCGTTCTCCAGTTGGGGATAGCCGTCGTACGTTTCCTCCTGCGGCAGCTCCCGCCCCGCCAAAAGGTACCACTCGTCGCTCGCATGGACAAAATGCATCCCGTACCGCCCCATGCAGATCTGCTGGTACCTGTGGATGACGTCCAAAACCTCCCCGGCTTCCTCTTTCACAAACGGCTCAAGCGGGTACAGCCCTTCCCGGTATTTGCTAAGCCCCGCCGGAACGACCGAGACGCTCCCCATCACCGGGGCGTACCGCATCAGGTCCGTGATGCTGCGCTCCAGCTCCGCGCCGTCGTTGACGCCTTTGCAAAGCACGATCTGCCCGTTCATCGGAACGCCCGCCTCATAGAGCGCGTCGATCTTCTTTAAGGCCTCTCCCGCAAAGCGGTTGTTCAGCATCTTGCAGCGCAGCTTCGGGTTCGTCGTCTGCACGGATATGTTGATCGGCCCCAGATGATACGCGATGACCCGCTCCAGATCATGTTCCTTCATATTCGTAAGCGTCACATAATTCCCCTGCAGGAACGAAAGCCTGGAATCGTCGTCCTTAAAATAGAGCGTCTCCCGCATCCCCTTCGGCATCTGGTCGATAAAGCAGAAAATGCAGCGGTTGCAGCAGGACTTGTACTCGTCCATCAAGCCGTTCTCAAACTCGATCCCCAAGTCGTCCTCGTACTCTTTCTCGATCTCCAGCTCCCATTCCTCGCCCTGGGGCTTGCGTACGACTACCGTCAGATATTCCTCGTTCGTGCAGTAATGGTAATCAAACACGTCCTCGATCTCATTGCCGTTGACGGACACCAGGACGTCGCCCGGCTCCACCTCCAACTGGTCGGCGATGCTCCCCGGCTGCACGCTATAAATGATATGCTCTCTCAAAACAAACTCTCCATAAAAAGGAATGACTGTTATCCGGACGGGCGTCCCTGCCCGTATCTGCTGGCATAACAATCATTCCATCCTCGTAAGGGCTTTCATCCCCCATGGCCACAGCGCAAGTTCTTCGGCGTCCGCCCGCCTTTTCAATCTTCGCTGTCTTCGTCCACGACTCCGGCAACCGCCCCGGCCACGGACGCCACTACGGCGATGATCACCGCCACCAGGACTACGCCCCCAATGATAAATACCATCATATCCCTCATCCCATTCCTTTTTCATTCTGCAGGCAGCGGTCTAAGCGCTCCGGCTTCCCCGCCGCCTTCCTTATCATACCACATCCCGGAAATCCTGTAAATACCGTAACCGTTCAGCCTTCGGCAAAGAGCCGGATTCCCACTCGGCAAAAGTCACGCCCCCTTGTATTTTTCCGTCTGCTCTTTTAACAGTTCTCCATCGGAAAAATAATCGATCTTCATCGCCGCGCGCACCGCGTCCAAAGTCTTTGCCGCCGTCTTTTCCGCCTCCTCGCTCCCTTTTTTCAGAACCTCAAAGACGTACGGGATATCCTTCTGCAGCTCCTTCCTGCGGTTACGGATCGGCTCCAGTTCCTCCTGCAGCACCTGGTTCAGGAACTTCTTCACCTTCACATCCCCCAGGCCCCCGCGCTTGTAATGCTCTTTCAGCTCATCCAGGTTCGCATATTCGGGCAGATACCGCTCGAAATGCCCGTCTTCGCAAAAAGCGTCCAGATACGTGAATACCGTATTGCCCTCCAGAGAACCCGGATCTTCCACGCGCAGGTGGTTCGGATCCGTGAACATGCTCATGACTTTTTTCCGGATCTCGTCCGGCTCTTCGGAAAGATAGATGCAATTGCCCAAAGACTTGCTCATCTTCGACTTCCCGTCGATGCCTGGAAGCCTCATGCACGCCTCGTTGTCCGGCAGCAGGATCTGCGGCTCGACGAGCGTCTCCCCGTAGACGGAATTGAACTTATGCACGATCTCGCGCGTCTGTTCGAGCATCGGCATCTGATCCTCCCCCACCGGGACCGTCGTCGCCTGGAACGCCGTAATATCCGCCGCCTGGCTGATCGGGTAAGTGAAGAACCCGACCGGGATGCTCGCCTCAAAATTCCGCATCTGGATCTCCGCCTTGACCGTGGGATTCCGCTGCAGGCGCGATACCGTCACCAGGTTCATGTAATAAAACGACAGCTCGCACAGCTCCGGCACCTGGGACTGGATCAGCAGCGTGGACTTCGCCGGATCTAAGCCGCAGGCCATATAGTCCAGCGCCACCTCCACGATATTCTGGCGCACCTTCTCCGGGTTGTCCGCGTTGTCGGTCAGTGCCTGCGCGTCCGCGATCATGATGAAGATCTTTTCGTATTCCCCCGAATCCTGCAATTCCACCCTCCTGCGCAAAGACCCCACGTAATGCCCCACATGGAGCTTCCCGGTAGGCCTGTCGCCCGTCAAAATAACTTTGCTCATTTTCCCAACCCTCATTTCTATTTTTCTGTAACAGCCCAGCTTCCCTGCTACATTTTTCCCGGCAGCCATTCCCTGCCTTCTTATCCTTCGCCTGCGAAAAACTCATTCGCATAACGGACGGATCCCATCGCGTCCTTAGAATAGAAATCCGCCCCGATCATATCCGCGTAAGTCTGCGTCAGGACCGCCCCGCCGACCATGACCCTGCACTCCGGCGCCTCTTCTTTGAGCAGTTTGATCGTGGCTTCCATGTTCGCCACGGTCGTCGTCATGAGCGCGCTCAGCCCCACGAGCCTCACCTGATGCTCCTTCACTGCTTCCACGACGGCCTCCGGCGGGACGTCCTTGCCTAAGTCGATTACCCGGAAGCCATAATTTTCCAGCAGCACCTTCACGATATTCTTCCCGATGTCGTGGATGTCGCCCTTCACAGTAGCCAGCACGACCGTTCCTTTGGAAGCCGACGCGTCCCCCTGCGCCCGCAGATGCTCTTTGATGGCGTCGAACCCGGCCTTCGCGGCGTCCGCGCTCATCAAAAGCTGCGGCAGGAAGATCGTCTTCTTCTCAAACCCCTGCCCGACGCAGTCCAGCGCCGGGATCAGGTCGTGGTCGATGATGTCGATCGGATCGCGCGACGCAAGCTCCTGCTTCGCCGCCTTAGACGCGCTCGCGGAAAGCCCCTTGACGACCGCGTCGTACAGCGTCGTCTCCCCATCCCGCGCGGACGCGCCCGGATGGCCTCCATCCCCCGAGAGAACGCCGACGGAAGGCGCTTCCTCCGGCCCGGACGGCCCCTGCGCCGCCGAATAGATCCGGATATAATCCGCGCACTGCCGATCGCTCCCGTCCAGCGCGCAGTAAGCGTAATACGCCGCCATCATCGCGCCGCTGTTCGGGTTGATGATCCCCGCGCTCAGCCCCTTTGACAGCGCAACGGTGAAAAAGGCCGTGTTGACTTTCTCGCGCTGGGGCAGCCCGAACGAGATATTGGACACGCCAAGCGTCGTATGCGCCTGCAGGACGTCCCTCACATACTGCAGCGCGTCCAGCGTCGCTTTCGCATTTTCCTGCCCCGTGCTGATCGTCATGGTCAGCGTATCGATCAGAAGGTCTTTTTTGGGAATGCCGTATTTTGCCGCCTCCGCGATGATCTTCTCGGCGATCCGCACACGCCCCTGCGCCGTCTCCGGGATGCCGTCCTCATCCAGCGTTAAGCACACTATCATGCCGCCGTATTTTGCGGCCAGCGGAAAGACCGCTTCCATGGATTCCCGCTTCCCATTGACGGAATTGATCAGCGGCTTCCCATTGTAAAGCCGCATGGCCGCCTCCATCGCCGCCTGGTCCGAGGTATCGATCTGCAGCGGCAGGTCCGTGATCCCCTGCAGGCCGGAAACGGCCGCCTTCATCATTTCCACCTCGTCGATCTCCGGCAGCCCCACGTTGACGTCTAAGATATGCGCGCCCTTCTCCTGCTGCGCAAGCGCCTCTTTATACATATATTCCATGTCTTTTTCCCGGAGCGCCTGCTTAAAGCGCGGCTTCCCCGTCGGGTTGATCCGCTCCCCGATGATCTTCGGGCGGTCTCCGAACACGACCGCATGGGTATAGGACGAAACGACGGAGCGGTTCTTGTCCGTGACCTCCATCGGCGGGATATCCCTGCACGCCCGCACCAGCGCCGCGATATGCTCCGGGGTCGTCCCGCAGCAGCCGCCAAGCGCGGATACGCCGCCAAGCGCGATCTCCTTCATCACGGACGCAAATTCCTCCGGCCCGACCTGGTAATACGTCTTCCCGTCCACGACGGCCGGAAGCCCCGCGTTTGGGTTCACCACGATCGGAAGGGAGCATACTTCCCGAAGCTTCGGCAAAAAGCCCTTCATCACATCCGGCCCGAAGCCGCAGTTCAGCCCAATGGCGTCCACCCGGAGCCCTTCGAGCAGCGCGACCGCGGCCTCCATGTCCGCGCCCGTTAAAAGCTGCCCGTTCTCATCGAATACCATCGTCACGACGATGGGCAGGCTGGTAGTTTCCTTTGCCGCGAGGACGGCCGCCTTCATCTCATACGTATCGTTCATCGTCTCGATCAGGCAAAGGTCCGCGCCCGCCCGCTCCCCGGCTGCGCATACCGGGCAAAACGCCTCGTACGCCTCCTCGAACGGCAGATCCCCCAGCGGCTCTAAAAGCCTCCCCAGAGAGCCGATGTCCAACGCCGCGTACGCGTCCCGCCCCGTCTGGGCAATCGCGCGTTTTGCCAGGCTGATCCCTTTTTCCGTCAGCTCCTCGCAGGAATACCCGGTCCCTTTCATCTTAAACGGGTTGATGCCGAACGTATTCGCCTTCACAATATCGCATCCGGCTTCCAGATATTTTTTGTGGACGCCCAAAATGACGTCCTCCTTTTCCACGTTCCAGATCTCCGGCAACTCGCCGGGCTGCAGCCCCTGCCCCTGGAGCATCGTCCCCATCGCTCCGTCAAAAAATAACAGTTCCTTCCCGAATCGGTCTTTCAAATCCATGTCGTTCTCCTAATCTGTGCCTTTCGCTTCCTGCCCATAGCCCTCACGTCCCCTCCCGGAACGCGCAGTCCGCATTCCCGCCCATCACATGGCCGATGCTGCTGCCCATAGCCCTCACGTCCCCTCCCGGAACGCGCAGTCCGCATTCCCGCAGCGGGCGCACTTGCTCTCCCGGCCAGGTTCCCGCTCCGTTTTTGCAAGCCCGATCACCGCCGTCACGGACTTGGACGGCATCATGAGATTGCCTTCCGTGAGCGTGACCCCGATCCGCTTGCCGCATTCTAACATCGCAAAAAGATCCTTCTGGCATTCCAGCGCGAAATCCCCGTAGCCCGGACTGAACCTCGGCCGCAGGGACAGGCCGCGCGCGCGCGCGCTTTCCCGCACCGCGTCCTCCAGCCCGTCCACGTACTGCTCGATCAGGGCCGCGCCCGCCGCCTGCACGACGGCCGCCTTTGCCAGATTGGAAATGGAATATTTCCGGATCAGCAGATCGGCCCCGCGCCCGATCGTCGCCGCGAGCAGAACCGCCCGGCCGCAGCCCTGCAGGTTTTTCGCCAAGTCCCGGCTTTTGACTTCCAGCCCGCCGATGCGCACCGTCTCCCCGGCCGCCTCGCATCTGTATTCCCGGTAAATGCTCTTGGGCGCGTTCCGTTCTTCCAGCTCGCGGATCGCATCCTCCACCAATTCCATCGTCCTGCCGTCCGGCTGGCGGCCCTGATATCCCAGGTACCTTAGCGTCTCTTCCTTTACGCCCATAAAGCCGTTTATGCCCCCTCTTTCAGGATGGCGGAAAGGTTGCTAAAGATCGCCCCCGCCACGCCCGGGTCGTTCATCGTATAAATATGGATATGGCCCACGCCGTTCGCGATCAGGTCGATGATCTGGTCGGTCGCGTAAGCGATCCCCGCCTGGCGCAGCGCGTCCGGCTGATCCGCGAACCGCTCCACGATCGCACGGAAACGCCGGGGAACGGCCGTGCCGGAAAGCGAGATCGTCCGCTTTACCTGCTTTACGTTCGTGATCGGCATGATGCCCGCGATGATCGGCACGTCGATCCCTTTTTTCAGCGTGCGGTACAAAAAGTTGTACAGGATATTATTGTCAAAAAACATCTGCGTCGTCAAGAACTCGCAGCCCGCCTCGACTTTCCGTTTCAAGTTGTCAATATCCGCTTCGAGCGTCTCCGCCTCCGGATGCCCCTCCGGGTAACACGCGCCGCCCACGCAGAAATCCCCGAACGCCTTGATCTCCCCGATCAGCTCGCTCGCGTAGCGGTAATCGCCCGGCAGCGGGAACTCCGCGTCCTTCGGGATATCCCCGCGCAGTGCCAGGATGTTCTCGATCTTCTTCTCTTTCAGCTCGCCCAGCACTTCCCGCACCTTGTCGCGCCCGGAAGAGACGCAGGTCAGGTGCGCGAGCGCGGTCACGCCGTTCACGTTCTGCGCCTCGTTCGCCAAGTCGACGGTATGCTCGCTGATCCCGCCGCCCGCCCCGTACGTAATGCTGATGAACGACGGCCCGAGCTTCGCCGTCTTGCGCACGACCTCGTGCGCCTTGGGCAGCCCGCTCCATTTCTTGGGCGGGAACAGCTCGCAGCTTACCGTCACTTCTTTCGTCTTCAACAATTCTGATATTTTCATGCCTGTCCCAGCTTTCCTATTAATGTAAAGTTATTATAATGATTTGGCGCATAAAAGTCAAATTTAGGCCTTCGCCAGCTTCACGAGGCGGCTCGTCCCCAGCCTGGAAGCCCCGAGGGCCACGAACTTCTCCGCATCCGCAAACGACGCGATCCCGCCCGCGGCCTTGATCTTTACGCCTTCCCCGATGTGCGCCGCAAAAAGCTCCACGTCATGGAACGTCGCGCCCGCGGCCGCAAACCCGGTCGACGTCTTGATGTAATCCGCGCCCGCGCGCGTCACGGCCCCGCACAGGCGGATCTTCTCCTCGTCCGTCAAAAGGCAGGTCTCGACGATCACCTTTAAGATCTTCCCGCCGCAGGCCGCCTTCAGCGTGCGGATCTCCTCCTCCACCAGGTCGATCCGCCCGTCCTTCACCCAGCCGAGGTTGATCACCATGTCGATCTCCGACGCCCCGTTCGCCAGGGCGTCCTTCGTCTCCGCTTCCTTAACCGCCGTAGTGCTGTAGCCGTTCGGGAACCCGATGACCGTGCATACCGCCATCCTCTCCCCCATGTACTCATGCGCCCGCTTCACATAAGAAGGCGGGATGCATACCGAAGCCGTGCCGTAATGCATGGCGTCGTCGCAGATCTGCCGGATTTCCTCCCAGGTTGCGTCCTGCGCCAGCAGCGTATGATCCACCTTCGCCAAAATCTCTTCCTGTTCCATTTCCGTCATCCTCCTCGATTCCGATCCTAAGGCTCGCGCCCGATCAGGGCGATCGCCTCGCCAATGTTCCCCACTCCGATCACCTTGATCCCCGCCGTGTCCGTTAAGCCAGGCACGGACACCTTGGGCAGGATGCAGGTGGAAAAGCCAAGCTTCCTCGCTTCTGACACGCGCTGCTGCGCCAGGCTGACGGCGCGGACTTCCCCGCTCAGCCCCACTTCCCCGAAGCAGATCGCCTTCCCGTCGATCGCCTTGTCCCGGAAGCTGGAAGCCAACGCCAGCACGATCCCAAGGTCAATGGCCGGCTCGTTCATGCGGATCCCGCCCGCGATGTTCACATAGGCGTCGCAGGAAGCGAGGGACAGCCCCGCGCGCTTTTCCAGGACCGCCATCAAAAGATTCACGCGCGTTAAGTCCGTCCCCGCCGCCGTCCTGCGCGGAATGCCGAAATTGCTGTAGCAGACCAGCGCCTGGACTTCCACCAGAATCGGGCGCGTCCCCTCCATGGAACACGCCACGACGGAGCCGGAAGCGCCCTGCGGCTTCCCGTTCAGCATAAATTCCGACGGGTTCTCCACTTCCGCCAGGCCTTCCTCGCGCATCTCAAACACGCCGATCTCATTCGTCGGCCCGAAACGGTTCTTCACGCCCCGCAAGATGCGGTAAGACGCATGGCGGTCGCCTTCAAAATAGAGGACCGTGTCCACCATATGCTCTAAGACCCTTGGCCCTGCCACGACGCCTTCCTTCGTCACATGCCCCACGATGAAGACCGTGATCCCCATGCCTTTCGCGATCTGCAAAAGCCGCCCCGTCGTCTCCCTTACCTGGGAGACGCTCCCGGGCGCGGAACTCACCTCGCCGCTGTACATCGTCTGGATGGAGTCGACGATCACCGTCTGGGGCTTCATCCGCCCCACTACCTGCCCGATCCGCTCCATGTCCGTCTCGCAGAACAATTGCAGGCGGTCGGAAAAACGCCCGATGCGCTGGGCGCGCATCTTGATCTGCTGCAAGGACTCTTCGCCGGAAACATACAGCACGTCGGCCGACTCCGCCAGGTTCCGGCAGACCTGCAAGAGGAGCGTGGATTTCCCGATGCCGGGATCGCCCCCGACCAAAACCAGGGAGCCGGGAACGATCCCGCCTCCCAATACGCGGTCCAGCTCCGCGAATCCCGTCTGCGTCCGCTTTTCCGCCTGCATATCGATCTCCGACAGGCGGGACGGCTTCCCGTCCCCCTGCGCGGCCTGCACGCCTTTGGCCGCCCCCGCGGTTTTTTTCTCAACAACTTCTTCCACGAAGGTATTCCATTCCTTGCAGCCCGGGCATTGCCCCATCCATTTCGCGGACTCATAGCCGCAGGACTGGCAGAAATATACCGTGGATCGTTTTCCTTTCATCAAGCCTCTGTCTCCCCTCCCGCGCGGCTTACGCCGCATCGGGGCATCCCGCTTTCGCGGCAGCTCAGCCTCCCTGTTATGGAAGCGTTACTTTTTCTCCACTTTCACCTCGACCATGCCGCCTTCTTCCAGCTCGACGCTCAAGCTCAGCTTCCCGCTCAAGTTCGTCTTCATCTGCCCGGCTTCCACGCCGTTCACGCATACCGTGTACTCCGTCTGGTCTTCCAGCCCCAGGGTGATCTGCGCGTCCTCCGGCCCGCCCACGGAAAAAACGGCGCCGCTGTCCGTCATGCGGAACCCGTTCACCGCCGTCCCCGGCACGGATTCATAGACGAACATCCCGTTCCGCTCTAACTTCGTGATCTCCCGGAACGTCTTGACCTTGTATAAGTCCCCGCCAAATTCAAAATTATCCGCCTTTGATTTGCTCTCCAGCTCGTAATTTCCGAAATCCAGCGTCTCATTGTCCTTTGTGCGAATCAATCCTTCTACTACTGCCATCTCTCATTATCCTCCTGTTTTTCCTTTGCGCCGCGCTTCTTTAGCTTTTTGCCTTTTTCGTGACAAATGCAATCTTCTCTTCCCGCACGGCGACCTCCACGACGTCCCCTTCTTTTATTTTCCCGGAAAGCAGCTCTTCCGCCAATTCGTCCTCGATCTTGCTCTGGATCATCCTGCGCAGCGGGCGCGCGCCGAATTTCGGGTCGTACGCCTGATCCACGATATAGCTCTTGGCGTTCCCCGTGATGCGCAGCCCGATTCCCAGCTGGGTCTTGCACCGCTCGACCAACGTCTTCGACATCAGGGTCACGATCTTTTTCATGTCTTCCTTCGTGAGCGCGTGGAACACGATCGTCTCGTCGATGCGGTTCAAAAATTCCGGCTTGAAGATCCGGCGGACTTCTTCCATCACGCTGGACTTCATGCGCTCGTAATTGTGGTTCGCATCCTCCACGGAGGCGAATCCTAACGCCTTCGGCTCAACGATGGACTGCGCCCCGGCGTTCGACGTCATGATGATGATCGTGTTCTTGAAATCCACTTTCCGCCCCTGCGCGTCTGTGATATGCCCGTCGTCAAGCACCTGCAGCAAGAGGTTGAACACGTCCGGATGCGCCTTCTCGATCTCGTCGAACAGGATCACGGAATACGGGTTGCGCCTTACCTTCTCGCTCAATTGGCCGCCCTCGTCGTACCCGACGTACCCGGGCGGCGAGCCGATCATCTTCGATACGCTGTGCTTCTCCATATATTCGGACATATCCACCCGGACCATCGCGTCCTCGCTGCCAAAGACCGCTTCCGCGAGTGCTTTTGAAATCTCCGTCTTCCCGACCCCCGTAGGCCCTAAGAATAAGAACGAGCCGATCGGGCGCCTGGGGTCTTTCAGGCCGACCCGCCCGCGCCGCACGGCCTTGGCGACCGCGCTGACGGCTTCCTCCTGCCCGATGACGCGCTTATGCAGTGTCGATTCCAGCTTGCGCAGCCTCGCGGATTCCTTTTCCGCCAGCTTCTTCACCGGGATCTTCGTCCACTGCGCGATCACCTCGGCAATCTCGTTCTCGCCCACTTCCGCTTTTTTGTTCTTCATGGACTTCTTCAGCTTCTTCTGGGTCTTCTCGTATTCTTCCTGCAGGGACTCTTTTTCCCTGCGCAGCTCCGACGCCGTCTCAAGCTTCATCTTCCGAATGGCTTCTTCCATCTCGTCCGCGACGCGGTTGATCTCGGCCTGGATCTCCTGCAGGGACGCGGCCGTCTTCACGCCCTCAAGGCGCACCTTCGCGGCCGCCTCGTCCATTAAGTCGATCGCCTTGTCCGGCAGGAAGCGGTCGGAGATATAGCGGTCGGAAAGCCGGGCCGCGGCCTCCAGCCCCTGGTCCGTGATGACGACCTGGTGGTGCTTCTCGTAAAACTTGCGCAGCCCCTTTAAGATCTCCACCGTCTCCTCCACCGTCGGCTCTTCCACCATCACGGGCTGGAAACGGCGTTCCAGCGCGGCGTCTTTCTCAATATGCTTCCGGTACTCCTCCAGCGTGGTCGCGCCGATCATCTGGAACTCCCCGCGCGCTAAGTACGGCTTTAAGATATTGGCCGCGTCCATCGCGCCTTCCGCGCCCCCGGCCCCGATCATCGTATGGATCTCGTCCATGAAAAGCAGGATGTTCCCTGCCTCGATGACTTCCCGGATGACCTTCTTGATGCGCTCCTCAAATTCTCCCCGGTACTTCGTGCCCGCGATCATGCCCGAGAGATCCAGCGTGATGACGCGCTTCCCGGCCACGGCTTCCGGCACAAGGCCCAGCGCGATCTGCTGCGCCAGCCCCTCCGCGATGGCCGTCTTGCCCACGCCCGGCTCCCCGATCAGGCAGGGATTGTTCTTCCCACGGCGGCTCAAAATCTGGATGACCCGGCGGATCTCCTCTTCCCGCCCGATGATCGGATCCAATTTATTCTCCGACGCGAGCCTCGTCAGATCCCGCGAATACTGGTTCAGCACCGGAGTCTCCTCTAAGTTCCGCTTCCGCATCCGGGCAGACCGCAGCTCTTCTTTTGAAAAATTGCCCTCTTCGCCCATCGCCACCAGAAGGTCGATGTATAATTTCTGAAAATTCGCCCCCATCGTGCTTAAAAGGCGCATGGACGCGGACTCATTCTCCTTTAGGATGGCAAGGAGCATATGCTCGGTCCCGATCTCCTCGCTGCCAAAATGCGCAGCCTCTTTCTCCGCCGTGTCCAGCACTCTCTGCGTCCTTGGCGTATATCCGTCCGAATCCAAAAGCGCGACGCCCTCGCCCGGGGAGATCAATTCCTCGATCAGCCCCAGCAGCTTTTCCTCTTCCACGTGGTTGTCCCGCAGGACCTGGGCGGCCACTCCCTTCCCTTCCTGGATCAATCCGGCTAAGATATGCTCCGTCCCCACATAATTATGCTGCAGCTTTTTGGATAGCCTCGCCGCCAGCTCCAGGGCTTTCTTGGCCTGCTGCGTATATTTTTTATGCATTTGCCCCTCCTGTCAGTTCCTGTTCATATTCGTCAAACATCTCATCCACGACCTGATGCACTTCTTCCCGGGAAATATTCTTGCACGCCGCCTTCGCCAGGATGACCCGCAGCGCTTTCTGCAGTTCCTCCATCGCCTGCTTCTTGTCCTCTTCCAGGAAAATGACCGCGCCGCTCCTGCGGCCTATGCGGATGAACCCTTCCTGGCGCAGCATCTGGTACGCCTTATTCACCGTATGCATATTGATCCCAATATGTTCGGCAAGCTGGCGTACGGAGGGGAGGGATTCCCCCTCCTGGTACCGGTTTGTCGCGATCCCAAGCACGATCTGGTTGCGAAGCTGTAAGTAAATCGCCTCGTCGCTGTTAAAATCAATCTCAATATACATGATCCACCCAAACGCCCGCCTTGTCACAAGTCTTCCAAGTCTATGATCTCAAAATCGTCGTCCTCATAGGCAGGGGCTTTCTTCTTTGGCTCTTTTTTCTTCGGGGTCTTTTCCGGCGCGGCCGCTTCCTGCCGCTCCAGGACAGCTCCCGACGCCTTCCCTTCCCTTGGCGCCCGCGCAAGATCCGGGCCGCCTTCCCAGGATTCCATCGGCATATGCGCCTTTGGCTTTCCCGGCCTTTGCCCGCCAGGCTCCTCTTCTTCCATCGCTATGCGCGCCTTCGGCTTCCCCGGCTTCTGCGTGCCAGGCTCCTC
>CANQTH010000058.1 GCA_947626795.1 uncultured Lachnospiraceae bacterium | reverse complement strand
TAATCAAGGCAGAATAAGATGAACTATATGCCATGAGGCAGGCATATATGTTTCACACAAACTGATGATGCCTCAAATATTTTAATATTTCTTTACCATTAGAAACTTTATACAGTAGGATGTCTTCATAGCCCTTTTGATGATAAATCTTAATTGGTTCAATTTTATTGGGTTTGTTCTGTTTTTCGTTTTCCTGATTCCCCTGCTGTATATGCTTATACCAAGCATCTCTGTGTTGAATAAGTTCCTTTTCCGAGAATTTTATTCCTTTAGGATGTCTTGGATCATATTGCCGTACTATTGCATGACAGTCAAAGCATAATGGTATCGCATTCTCAAAAGAATTGTCACCACCGTCTGCCTGTGCTTTAATATGGTGTACTTCCATGTTATTTCCGCAAAACTTATGACAAATGCAGCAATGTCTACCACATGAAATCATAGCTTTTGTTTTTACATCTTCATTAAATGCCATTTTCTCACCTTTGATTTTGTAACATATTCATTATCTCGACCAGTCCCTGTGTTCCAAACACTTGCTCTGCAAATTTTTGTCTGTTTTGTGGCGTTAATTTCTGAAAATTATCTACCATTTCAACCAAACCCTTCATTGCCTTGTCATAATGTTCCTTTTGTTTTCCATAACCATTCATAAAGTCTTAATACCTCCCGTTTATCTCTAATGTTTCGTATAAAATAGAACTATCTGCTCGCCAATCATATATCCTACACCTTACTTCTGGCACATCATCTTGTTCTTCTACTTCCTGAAACGATTCAAATAACGACATCTGATGATATTCTTCTTTTAGAATCCCCATAGGGACTGTCCCTTTTAACCCATCCATCTGCCAAATATTCCAGCTTATAATATTAGCAATTTTCCGAAGTTCTGCTTTCTCTGGCTGTCTGTGCCATTTGTAATTCATATAATCAACAAATGTCATCAACAGATTGATTCGTGCAATCAATAAATTGTCCCCTTGATATTCATATCCATACACGCTCTGAAATGCCCGAACCACCCACTTCATCCATTCAAATTCATCTGTCGTATTTTCATTCACAACACGAATTTTTCTGTCAAGAAGTCCAATTCGTTTAGGGATATCAATCATCTCGCCTGTGGAAACATCATACCTTGAAACTAAATAAGGCGCTTCTCCGCATGTGATTTCTAATCGTTTAGAATCTATATACTCTTTCCACTCTTTTCCAGCAGGAAATCTTATATTATCTTCTATAGGAATCCACTCATGTTCAGCCTGTCGATTAAAAACATCTTTATATCCAAACCATTCCTCATCACAAAAATTATTCATCTTATTACAGAGCCAAGCTGGAGTAAAAACCTCCGCACTCTTTCTGGTACGCTGTGTTTGTTGCTCCAAATCTTTCGATATTCGCGGCTGAATCATTCCATAATTCATTTTTTTAAGTTGATCTTCTGTAATCTGACTTTTATCTGTGTATGCCTCCCCAAAAGAGGCATAGGAATCCGTCGCCCATATAATATTCTTTTTAGTCGTTTTATCCTGCAAAAGTATTCTTAGTGTCGCCTGTACCGGATACGAATCCAGTTGGATTATATTTTCCAATCCAATTACCTCTTCCTACATTTCCCATTTTATATTTTCCATTTCATTATGCAGTATTTTTATTGAAAATGCAATAAATTTCATTAAAACAGGAGCTATCTATTTCCCGACAGCCCCTTTATTTTTACTGTTACACAACGCTCCGACCATCCCCCCCATCCCTCCTTTTTTTAAAGCGCAGGCCCGTCCGGCGTCCTGGGCAGGAAAACCTCGAACACGATCCGGCCGTCCCCGCTTTTTGCCGTGATCCGCCCCTGGTGCAGCTCCACGATCTCCTTCGCAATGGCAAGCCCCAGGCCGGAACCGCCGCTTTTTGAACTTCTCGCGCTGTCCAGGCGGTAAAACTGTTCAAAAATGCGTTCCAGCTTCTCCGCCGGGATCGTGTGTCCGGGATTCTCGAACGTGACCCGCGCGCCCTCCCCGTCCCAGGCGGCAGACACCCGGATCTCCCCATTCTCGGAACTGTAATTCACCGCGTTTTTCAGAAGGTTGTCGAAGACGCGCTGCATCTTGTCCGCGTCGCATTCCACCATCATGTCCGGGGCGGCTTCCAGGACGCAGCGCAGGTTCTTCTCCCGCAGCATCGGCTGGAACTCAAACGTGAGCTGCTCCAGCAGGCGCGTCACGTTCACCTGGCCGTACTCCAAGACGAGGTTGGACAAGTTAAACCGCGTGATCTCAAAAAATTCATTGATCAGCTCCTCCAGCCGCTCCGACTTTTCTAAGGCGATGGATAAATATTTCTGCCGCAGTTCCTCGGAAATCTGGCTTTCATCATGCAAAAGCGTCAGATAGCCGATGACGGACGTCAGCGGGGTCTTCAAGTCATGGGCCAGGTAGACGACCAGCTCGTTTTTCCGGTTCTCGGCGGCCTCCGCCGCCAGCTTCCTCTGCACAAGAGCCCGCTTGATGTCGTTGATCTTCCGCTCCGTCTCGGAAAGCTCCTGCGACAGGCTGACCTCGCCCTCGTTTTCCTCCAGCAGCGCGTCCAGCCCCTGGTTTATCTCGTTGAAATATTTCGCAAAGCTCCGCAGGTGCAGCCGCAGGGCGATAAAGAACACCGCCAGGATCGCCAGCAGGACGATCACTTCCGCATTGTCCCGGACCGTCCGCTTGTAGACGTACAGCGCGGTGTCGTAATCCTGATAAAGAAAACGATCCAGAAAGCCTACGACCGCATTTGCAAAACGCCCCTGCAGGATCACGATATATATGCCAAACGTAAACACGACGGCGAACCCCATCAGGACGACCGTCCGGAAAAACATCTTGCCCTGCAGCTGGCGATACCCTTTTTTCATCTCGCGCCTCTTATTCAATGGTATATCCCACTCCCCACACTGTCTTTATGAATTTCGGCTTGCGGGCCGGCTCTCCGAGCTTCTCCCGCAGCCTGCCGATGTGCGCCATGACGGTGTTGTTCTGATCCAGGAACTTCTCGCCCCAGACATTCTCGAACAATTCTTCCGAAGAGACTACCTTGCCCTGTTTCTCGCACAAATACCATAAGATGGAAAATTCCCTTGGCGTCAAGGGGATCTCTCTTCCGTACAGCGTGCATTTATGGGCGTCCTTGTTGATGATCAGCCCCCGGATGTCGTATTCCGCCTCCCATTCCCCTGCTCCGGGATCCGCGGCCTGATTGTAACGGACGTAGCGGCGGAGCTGCGTCTTCACCCGCGCCACGACCTCCAGCGGGTTAAACGGCTTTGTCACATAATCGTCCGCGCCGATCGTCAGCCCCATGATCTTGTCGGCGTCCTCAACCTTCGCCGTGAGCATGATGACGGGGAAATAATAATGCTTCCGGCAGACCGAGAACCCGTCGATGTCCGGCAGCATCACGTCCAGGATCGCCAGATCCAGCTTTGTCTTCCGGACGCAGGCCAACGCCTCCATTCCCGTGCGGCATTGATAGACCGTGTACCCGTCGTTCTTCAGATAGACCTCGATCAGATCGGCGATCTCCTTCTCATCGTCCACCACTAAAATATTCGCCCCCATTGCCTTTCCCTCCCATGCCCCCGGAAGATCACCCGATCCTCCACAAACACTTGATCTGCGGCTTCAACGTCTCAAAATCCCACTGCCGCCCGCTGTTCTTCCTGCTGTTCGGGTCGTTGACATAGAACCCGTTCCCGTCGTAGCCGCGCAGCAGGATGAAATGCCCCGTCGTC
Organism: uncultured Lachnospiraceae bacterium; assembly: GCA_947626795.1. GTDB lineage: Bacteria > Bacillota > Clostridia > Lachnospirales > Lachnospiraceae > Petralouisia. The sequence continues at coordinate 12,402 of CANQTH010000058.1, read as the reverse complement.
GTAAAATCGCCCGGGCGCATACTGCACACGATCACGCTGCCGCCGTCCAATTCCCGCTCCATCGCCTCTTCGCTCAAGGGCAGCTCATACCCCGTAAGCCCTAAGCCGTCCGCCCCCTCCGTGAAAAACGACCAGCTTGTCCCCTCTTCGCTGTAATAGCCGTTCTCATAGGCGTATTTCGCCATTTCCCTGGGGTTCATGGACGCGTCCCCTTTCAAATAAAGGTACGCCATCGTCATGCAGGTCGGGCCGCAGCCCTCCACCCCGATCATTTCCTTCCCGTAACTGTCATATCCCCAGCGCAGGTCCCACTGCATTAAAAGCGGCACGCCGCCCGCCGCGCATTCCGCGCTCAGGTCGATCTCGCGCCCCATGTACTGCTCCCTGTCCGGATAAGATTCCACAAATTCCTTCGTTTCCTCGTTTTTTTCCAATAGCTCCTGCAAGACCTGCGGGCATCCGTCCGCGTCCCCTTCGCCGCTTCCCGCGTCTGCCGCCCCGCCTTCGCCGCCTAAGCTCCCAGCCGGAACGGACGCGTCTCCCATCTCCCGAAACCCATCCACAGGCATTTCCCGCGCCATGCCCTTCCATGCGCCTTCCAGCCCGCCGCTGGCGAACCGCCTGCGCACGTTCCCGCCGACCAAAAAAATCAGGCAGAGGCACACGGCGAACGCCAGCCTCCTGGCCCGTCTCGCCCTGCGCTTTCGCCTGTTCCTCGCCCGCTTCCTCTCGCTGTGAATGTCCCTTCTCTGCCCTTCGCGACGCCGTTCTTCCATGAGCAATCTCCTCTCCCGCTAACGCAAGCCCTTCTTTTGCACGATGGGCGGCGCCTCCCCTCGCGCGCCTCCCACCGACAGATGTGACATCCTTTATTATAGGAGAAAAAAGTCATGGGTTCTTTCCTTTTTTCTTAAAAAAATGTAAAGATTTTCTGAATATTCCCCTCCTGCTGCAGCTCTAAGATTGCAACTTATTCAGCCTTCGGCTACTCTTTGAATGTTTACCCATATTTCATTTTCAATCGTCAATTTTTTTGCAACATACCATTCTCCGCTTCTTCAAGTTCTTCTCTTTCTTATTATGGAGTATAGCACATCTTCATTTTATCCACAACTTTCTTTTCTGCGCTTTCTCCTATGGGAAAAATGGTTAGACCCCCATATGGGAATCTAACCATAAACTTAACGAAGTGACATTGGGCTGAACTATTCCCTTAATATTCCCCATGGAAGCACGCGAGGCTCCGCTGCAGGATCCCATGCATATGCGCGATGGCGATGCCGTAATTCGTGATCGGGACGCCCTGGCCCTTCGCGCTCCGCTGGCGGTATTTCATCTCGCGCTCGTTCAGCATACAGCCGCCGCAATGGATCACCAGCTTGTATTCCGAGAGATCCTCCGGGAACTCGCCGCCGGACGTAAACCCGAACTGCAGCTTCTTGCCCGTGTATTCCCCCAGCCAACGCGGGATCTTTACCGTCCCAATGTCGTCGCACTGCCGATGGTGCGTGCAGCCTTCCGAGATCAGCACTTTATCCCCGTCCTGCAGCGCGTCGATCGCGGACGCCCCTTCCACGGCCGTGCGCAAATTCCCCTTATGCCGCGCAAACAAAATGGAGAACGAGGTCAAAAGGATATCCTCCGGCGTATCGGCGCTGACTTTTTCAAACGCCTGGCTGTCCGTGACGACTAACGCGGGCTTCTCTCCCAGCCGCCGCAGCGTCTCTTTCAGCTCATGCTCCTTTGTCACGACCGCGACCGCATCCGATTCCAAAATATCCCGGATCGTCTGCTGCTGCGGCAGGATCAGCCTCCCCTTAGGAGCCGCGCTGTCGATCGGCACGACCAGGACGACAAGATCCAATGGCTTGATCAGATCCCCCACGATCTTATATTCCGGCTCTTCCCCGGCGGCTAAGCCCGCGATCTTTTCTTTCAGCTCCCAGATCTGGAAGCCTGTCTTCGCGCTCACGTAGATCTCTCCTTCCCCCGGCGGCGGAAGCTCCTCCGCATCCTTTAAATCCGCCTTGTTCCACGCGACCACATACGGGATCTGTTTTTCCCGGAACAGCGCCAACAGCTCTTCCTCCACGCCCGACATCCCGGCGGCGGCGTCCACGACCAAGACTGCCACATCCGTCTTGTTCAAGATCTGCCTCGTCTTCTTCACGCGCAGCTCCCCCAAGGAGCCTGTATCGTCGTATCCCGGCGTGTCAATGACGACGACCGGACCCATCGGCAGGATCTCCATCGCCTTCTGCACCGGATCCGTCGTCGTCCCCTTCACTTCAGAGACTACGGCCAGGTCCTGCCCCGTCACCGCGTTCACCACGCTGGATTTTCCCGCGTTCCTCCTTCCGAAAAAACCGATATGCACCCGGTTCGCGGAAGGCGTGCTGTTCAAACTCATGCAAACCACCCTTTCTTCTGTTTCCAAAATCCGTTTCGCCGTAACCGCTCAGCCCGCGGCTTCCCTCTTGCCGGGTTCTTCTTACCTATACGAACCTTGCGGCAAGCGCGCGGCCATCTGCTTTTCTCTCGCTCACATCTTGGAATATGCCGCCTTGCTGCTGACTCCCTCCACGCCCCCCAGCTTCCCGGAGAGCGCGCTGATAATGCTCTGGGGCGCGTCCACGGCAATGCTGATGATATGGATCCCCTTTTTCGGGTACGGAAGACCCATCCTGCCGATGATGTAATCTCCATACTCATGAAGGATCCGGTTCAGCTCCCCGACCGCGCCTTCCTTTTCCACAATGATCCCGATGATCGCCACGCGCGACTCCATTCCGTCCGCGCCTTCCAAATGTCCCATCTGTATCGCCTCCCTCACATATAAGAGGTCCGCCTTCCGGCTTCCCTGTTATGGAATCCGCCCCTTCCAGATCGCCTTCGGCGGGGGCGGATCCCCTCTTAGCTGAATTTCCCTATCCTTACCGCCGCCGTCACTCATTGCAATTCAGCCGTCCGGCTTCCCTCTTGGCTGAATTTTCATATCTCTACGGACTTTGCGGCAAGCGCAAAGTCTTGATCCGCCGCCATCACTCGTCGAACTCCACAGTCACGAAAAACCCTTTCGGCGTCTCATGGATATCCGTCACTTTCCCCTCCTTGGATTTCAGCCGCTCGCCAAACGTGTAATTCGCGGACATGGCGTAGGCCTTCCCCAAGGTGTAATAATAAGACGAAGGCAGCTTCCCTTCCGTAACTGGGAGGACGTCCCCGACTTCCAGAAGCCCTGTCCGCTCCATCTTAAATTCCATCTGACGCATGGTTTCTCACCCCTTTCCACAAGCCCTTCCGATGGGACAAGCTCCCCTGCTTGCGCTTCCAGTTTGACGGCGCGAACAGCAGCAGCATCGGGAACAGCTCCAGCCGCCCGGCCAGCATATCGAACATCAGCACATATTTTGCGGGCTGGGCGTAAGCGTCAAAATTCCCCGTCGGCCCCACCAGGCCAAGCCCCGGCCCGATGTTGTTCAGCGTCGCCGCCACGGCGGTAAAATTCGTCGTGAAATCCAGGTTGTTCAAGGAGATCAAAAGGAACGACACGATATAAATGACCGCGTACGTGACCAGGAACAGCGGAACGGAACGCAGCACTTCCTTCGACACGATATGCTTCTCAAATTGAACCTGGCGCACGCGCTTCGGCTGGATCAGCAGCGCAAGCTCATTTTTCACCTGCTTGAGCATGATGATGATCCGGGAGACCTTGATCCCGCCCCCCGTGCTTCCGGCGCACGCGCCGATGAACATCAGGCACACGAGCAGGGCCTTGGAAAATTCCGGCCACTGGTTAAAATCCACCGTGGAATACCCGGTCGTCGTGATGATGGACGCCACCTGGAACGCCGCATGGTGGAAATCCTCGAACAGGGAAGCGTGCCTTCCGTGGATATTGACCGTGACCAGGATCACCGCGGCCAGGATGATGCCCAGGTAATACCGCATTTCCTCATGGCGGATCGCCAGCATCGGCTTTTTCGCGCGTATCAGGTAATATACGTTGAAATTGACGCCGAACAAAATCATGAATATCGTGATGACCGCCTGCGAAAGAACCGGATAGCTCCCGATGCTGTCGTTCAAGAGGCCGAACCCGCCCGTCCCAGCCGTGCCGAACGAAAGCGTCATGGCTTCGAATAAGGACATTCCCGTGAGCAGGAGCAGAACGATCTGCGTAACCGTGAGGAAGATATACATTTCATATAAGAGCCTCGCCGTATGCTTCACGCGGGGAACAAGCTTCCCAACGACCGGGCCGGGGCTTTCCGCCCGCATCAGGTGCATATTGTATCCCCCTGCCAGCGGCAATATGGCCAGGATCAGCACGAGGACGCCCATGCCCCCGATCCAGTGCGTGAAGCTCCGCCAGAACAAGTTGCATTTCGAGAGGGCTTCCACATCGCTCAGGATGCTCGCCCCGGTCGTCGTCAGCCCGGAGATCGTCTCAAAGAGCGCGTCCGTATAGCTCGCAAATTCCCCGGACAAAAACAGCGGCAGCGCCCCGGTAAGGCTCATCAGGATCCAGCTTAACGACACCGCCACAAAACCTTCCCTCGCATAGAACACCGTGCTTTTCGCCTTTTTCCGTTTCCCTACGCCACCTATGAGCAGGCAGCAGAGCGAAACCACAACATACGCCCACCCGGCCTCTTCCCGGTACCAAATAGCCGCCAGGCAGGGCAGGGCCAGGAATAACGCCTGAAATTCCAGCACCCTGCACAAAATGTATCTGATGATCGAATAATTCATGTCCCCCACGCTTTCCCCCGCTCCCGGCGGCGGCTTCCTCTGCCGCGCGTCAGCGCAGGATATCTTTTAAGTCGCAAAATCCCTGGTTTGTCGTCACCACGATTACTGTGTCCCCGATCTCGATCGTGTCCTGGCCGCCGGGCGTGATGATGTTCCCGCGCCGATTGATGCAGGCGATCAGGAGATTCTCCTTGAGCCTTAAGTTCTTTAGCGGGACGCCCACCAGCTCCGAGTTCTCATATACCCGAAATTCCAGCGCCTCCACCTTGTCCTCGATCAGGCGGTAGAGCGTCTCCACATTGCTCCCGATGGAATTCTGCATCGCCCGCACGTACTGCACGATATATTCCGCCGTAATGTGCTTGGGATACAAAACGCTCCCGAGATCCAGGCTCGCGATCAGCTCGTCGTAAGAGATCCTATGTACCTTCGTGATCGTCTTCGCCTTGGACACGCTCTTGGCAAACAGGCTCAGCATGATATTTTCCTCGTCCATGCTCGTCCACGACACGACCGCCTGCTCGTTCAGCAGGCCCTCCTCATACAGGAGGCTGCGCTCCGTCCCGTTGCCATGGATGATCGTCGCCTGGGGCAAAAGCTCGCTCAGTTCATCGCAGCGCGCCTCGTCCAGCTCAATGATCTTTACTTCGATCCCCATCGGGAGGAGCTGTTTTGCAAGATAATACGTCGTCTCGCCGCCCCCGATGATCATGCAGCTCTTGATCCGATCCGTCACCGCCCCGATCTTTTTGAAAAAGTCGTCCGCCTTCTTGGGCGACGCCACGATCGTGATAAAATCTTTTTCCTGCAAAATAAAATTCCCGGACGGGATGAACACGTCGTCCCCGCGCTCCACCGCGCAGATCAGCACGTCGCAGCGCAGCCCCCCGGAAATATAGGTCAGGGGTTTCCCGTGCAATACCGAACCTTCGTCGATCCTGCATTTCAAAAGCTCTACCCGCCCCTTCGCGAACGTGTCCACCTCGATCGCCGAAGGGAACTTGATCAGGCGGGAGATCTCGCACGACGCCGCATATTCCGGATTGATCACCATGGAAAGCCCTAATTCTTCTTTGATATAGGAAATCTCTTTGTTATAGATCGGGTTCCTCACCCGCGCGATCGTATGGCATCCCCCGGTCTTCCGGGCGATCAGGCAGCAGAGCAGGTTCACCTCGTCCGACGCCGTCACCGCGATCAGCAGGTCCGCGTCCGCGATCCCGGCCTCGTTCTGCACGGTAAAGCTCACGCCGTTCCCGACCATCCCCATGACGTCGAACTGGTTCGTCACTTCCTCCACGCATTCCGCCTGCTTGTCGATCACCGTGATATTATGGCCTTCCCGCATTAACTGCTCTGTCAACGTAACCCCTACATTCCCACAACCAACAATTATGATCTGCATGTCTCCTCCACATATCCACGGCGGCCTGCCGCCGCTTTTGTTCCCATGGGCAACGAGCCAGCCGCCCACGCCTTGCATGGGCTTCTGGCAGGCGCCGTAAGGGGCGCGAAGCGCTTCTCTCTGTCGCCATTATAATACCTTTTTCTCAAAAAGGAAAGAGGAAAAACATTTTTCCACGCGGTTCCCATTATTCCTTTGCGGAAAACAGGCCGCGCAGAACGTCCATCATCCGGCCCAAGTCGATCGGCTTGGGGAGATGCCCGTCCATTCCGGCCTCCAAAGCCCGCGTCCGATCCTCGTCAAAGGCGTTCGCCGTCATTGCGATGATCGGGATGCGCGCCAGCTCCGGGTCCTCCAGGCTGCGGATGACGCCAGTGGCCGCATAGCCGTCCATGACGGGCATCTGGATATCCATCAGGATCAGGTCGTACCAGCCCGGCTTCGACGCGCGCACCATGTCGCAGGCCTGCCGCCCGTTTTCAGCGCACTCCACCTCGAATCCGACCCCCGAAAGGATCTCGACGGCAATCTCCCGGTTCAGCTCGATGTCCTCGGCCAGCAGGATCCGCTTGCCCGCAAAGCTCTCCTCTTCCTCCATCCGGACGTCGTCCTGCCCTTCCTCCGCCTCCACGGCGCGTCCTAAGCTGCGCTCCAACGTTCGGTGAAGCTCGGACGCGAAAAGGGGCTTGCTGATGAATCCCGTGACCCCGGCCTCGCGCGCCTCCTGTTCGATATCCGCCCAATCGTAGGCGGACATGAGGATGATCGGGGAATCGTTCCCGATGGTCCGCCGGATCTGCCGGATCGTCTCGACGCCGCCCATCTCTGGCATCGACCAGTCCACGATATATACCTCGAACGGATCCTCCAGCTCGATCGCCTCGCTGGCGCGCAAGACGGCCTCCTTGCCGGACAAGGCCCATTCCGCCCGCATGCCGATCTGGCGGAGCATCTTGGACGCGCTCTGGCAGCAAACGGTGTCGTCGTCCACCACCAGCCCGCGCCGCCCGCTCAATTCCGCGATCGGCTCGATCTGCTGCTGGCTGTCCGTGAAACGCAGCTCCAGCTCGACCGTGAACGTCGTGCCTTTGCCCTGCTCGCTCTCCACAGCGATCGTCCCGCCCATCATGTCCACGATGTTCTTGGTGATCGCCATGCCCAGGCCCGTCCCCTGAATCCCGTTGACCGTGGATGTCTGCTCGCGCGTAAAGGATTCAAACACGGTCTTTGAAAATTCCTCGCTCATGCCGATCCCTGTGTCGCTGACGCGGAACTCATAGATTCCCCGATCCGGCGACTGCGAAGGCTTCTGGGCGACCTGAATGGAGATCGTGCCGCCGGAGGGCGTGAATTTCAAGGCGTTCGACGTCAGGTTCAGCAAGACCTGGTTTAAGCGCAGCTTGTCGCAATAGATCCCCTCGTTTGTGATATCCACCGTGTCGATGAACAGCTCCTGGCGCTTGGCGTGGATATCCGCCTGGATGATGTTCCGCAGCCCCTGCAGGATCTCGGCCAGGTTCTCCGGCCTCTCGCTGATGGTGACTTTGCCGGACTCGATGCGGCTCATATCCAGCACGTCGTTGATCAGGGAAAGCAGGTGGTTGGACGCCTGGGCGATCTTGGACAGGTAATCCTCAGCCTTCTCCCGGTTGTCCAGGTTCGACGTCGTAAGGGCCGTATAGCCAATGATGGCGTTCATCGGGGTACGGATGTCGTGGGACATATTATTCAGGAACGTGGTCTTGGCGCGGTTGGCGGCGTCCGCGGCCTCAAGCGCGCTGGAAAGCTCCCGCGTCTTGCCTTCTAAGCCCCGCGTCGCCTGGGCCACCTCCTGCCTCAGCCTGCGCTGGTTATGCATCTGCGCAGCCAGCAGGATCGCGGTGAAAATGAGCAGAAGGATCACGACGGAGCCGACCACGAAATAAATCGGGTTCTGGTACAGAAGCGCCGCAAGCGAGATCTTCTTGTTGCCCTGTGCCGCGTCCACCTCCCGCGCGACGATCGTGTCCAGCTCCGCCGGGGTAAAGCTCGCGGCCGCTTTGTCCAGGATGGAGAGCAGGTAACGCCCGCCCTCGATGCCGTCGCTCACGGCATAGGAAAACGAGGTGTTCCCGAACGTGACGGAAGCGAGGCGGTTGCGGATGTCCTTGGAGACGTACCACTCGGAACAGTAAGCATAGAGGATCGTGGCGTCTGCCCTGCCGTCCAGCACCGCCTCGACGCAATCCTCCGACGTCTCGTACCGGACCAGGGACTCCTCCGCGTAGCGGCTGGCAATGTAATCCCTCAAAGCCTCGGACTGCCGGATGACCGCCATCTTCCCCACGTCTCCGTCAAAGCCGTCTAAGGTAAGGCGCGCGAAGCTGGTCTGATAATACGGCGCCGTGATCTTGAAGTCCTCTTGCTCCGCCAGATAATAGTCGCTGGTGAAATCAAGCACGATGTCCGCCTCTTCCGTTTTCCGGAGGCGGAAATACTCGTCCCTGTCCTCAGTCTGGAGGAACTCGTAATCCAGCGAGAGCCGCTCCGCCAGCTCCTCGAAGATCGCGGGCAAAATCCCCTTCGCCTGCCCGTCCTGGAAATAGCAGTACGGAAGGCGGTCGGGGTTGAACAAAAGCTTTAGCGGCCTGCCCGAGGCTTTCAGATCCTCCAGGAACGCGCGCTCGCCCGCGTTCAGGACGATAGTGCCGTCCTGATCCGTCGCGTAATACGTATCGTGGAGCGTGTCCCGCCAATTCGGGTCGTGGATATCCATCTCGTTGATGGCCGCATCGATCTCCTTCATCAGATCCGCCCGGTCTTTCCTCGTGCAGATATAGAACGGGCTGGAATCAAAGGACTCTAAAAGCCACTCGCCGTCCAGCTTCCGCAGGCTGCCGGAAACCGCGGCGTCCACGTCCCCGCCCCGGAGCGCGGCCGAAAGCTCCTCCTGGCCGCCAAAATAGGCCGCTTGGAAGGAAAATCCGTGGTTCCTGGCAAACCGCTCAAAGTTCTCGTTCTTGGAATTGCCCTCCAGCATCCCGACTGTGATCCCGTCATACGTGGCATAATCGCCCGCCACAATGTCCTGGTTCCCCGCCTTTACCGTGAAGATCGTGGAATTGTCCCCGATCGGCTGCTCCGAAAAAAGGAACTCCCGCTCCCGCTCCGGCGTCTTGGACACGGAAGTGACGACGTCCACCTTGCCGCTGCGGAGCATCTCCAACGAATCGGCGTAAGAGCTTTCATAGCCCAGGTATTCGTACGTCCAGCCGCCATAGATCGCAAGCCGCTGGAGAAACTCATAGCCGTAGCCGCTCCTGCGCCCGTTCTTGCCAATGTCATGATAGCCTGGGAACGAGAAATAACCGACCCGGATAGCGTCCGGCTCCTTTGGGGCTGCGGACGCGGCGGGACATACCGACACAAAAAGCAAGATTGCAAGGGTACATGCGCACACGCGGCGTAACAATTTCATAAAATTTCCTCCTCCCGGCGCCCTATATCCGGAGCGCCGCCTCTCTTTGGGGCATTGGCCGTCCGGCCGCCCTATCCTTCTTCTCCCGATCCTTCCCCGTCATGGAGCAGGATCTCCCGTCAGATGGGAACCTCCGAATTTATGGCTTATCTCACCATATCATATGTTCCCGGAAACCATTCTGCTAGTATTGTACAATATTTCTCCCGCTTTCGCAATCCTTGCAAAAAATGATCGCGACATTCGGATATTTTGAACAGAAAAAAGGACATCTGCGCTGGCAAATGCCCAATAGAAGCTACCGATAGACGATCATTCCGGCGAATCGAATCCATGGCTGATATGGACGCCATGTTCTTTAAAAAACAACATCCTTAAAGAGTTTCTTGCATATCTCCTGGTTATCTATTTCATTATTCTCTAAATCAAGATAATCTTTACGTTTATAAAAAAGATAAAAAAAATTGTCCCTGTCCCTCGCCTTGGCCTCTATGGAAGATACGATATCTCCTACAGCAGCGATTTTTTCCCCTTCTTTCGTTTGAAAGGCAATATTCGTTGTCGAAAAATCAGGTTTCCCAAAACCGCTGCTAAACTGTGACGCCATCAATATAACAAAATTACAGCTAATACCCTTTTCACTTGCATAACTTTTCAGAGAATGCATGACTTTTAAAATCATCTCTTTATTCTCTAATTGGACGCTTTTCGTTTCCGAATCCATATCCGTAGTAATTAAAATTTCTTTTTCCTTTTCCAATTTTGTGATCAAAGAATCATCTATTACCCATGAATCCGTGCTTTTGATCAAGTACTTCGCTGTGACGCTCATGGCTTGTTCAAATTTTTCTAATAAACTTCCTCCAGAAGCCATGTCTAATATGAATGCTTTGTATTCAGCTTCTGACTTCCAAACAGGATGCCTTCTTATCCTGCGCTCAAAAAATTCTTCACATAACGGGCTATAAAAAGAATTTTTCATTAAATAGATAATATCGTCATCACATAACAGGGAAACCGATAAGCCATTTTTTAACTGTTGCCCCTTTTTACTCAACGACTCCAATGAAAACAATTTTTTATCCTTGTCATCCATTTTTTCACTAAGATAGCTAATGATATGTTGGAGTATGTATGCTTCGTATAGTACGATCGGATGTGTCTGAATCCATTTTCTTTCCGCATCATGGGCATATACCACATTCTCAATCACACTGATGGCATTTTTATAATACGCTATTTTATACTTTCCGTTTTCCTTTGATATTGTAAGAGAAGACAAAAGGCGCTCAAAATCAATGTTGACCGTATCGAACCCTGTAATATATGCATCTCGAATAAGATAATCCAATTTATCTACGTCTATCACTTTTGAATTGAGCATTGATATGAAGCAATTTTTTATGTTATTTTCTATGGTTTCTTCTGAATATTTGTATCCCGTAATACAACGGGCAAAAAATTCTTTCTGATCCACGCTGTCAAAAAACATTCCAAATTCTAATATGCCAATAATTGCACTCATAATCTCGTGAGGCGCTGCGGCAAAACTTGAATCTTTGGGAATGTCTTTTGAAAAGCTCTCATTTCCAATCGTCTCTATCATTTTGTTATGTAATTTCGTATAATCATGATCTTCTCCAAGGTAAAACTCCTCACCTGTATGGGAGAACGGGGCATGGCCCACATCATGCAATAAGCATGCAAGCTTAAATAATTCCCCGACCCGCTCTAAATCCATCGGAGGCTTGGCTTTTTCCCGAATTTCCTTTATCAGTTGGTCAACTGTTAATTCCCCCAGATGAAACACTCCAATTGAATGAACAAAACGATTGTGTACTGCTGAGGAATAAAGCGGAGAATAGCTCGTCTGTATGATCCGGCGCAACCTTTGAAATACAGCCGTATCAACAATGTTTGTCATATAGATAACAGGAATCTCGATATAGCCATAAATAGGGTCTTTCATCCTTTTGCAGTCTTTCATGGCTATGCTCCCAATACTTGTACAGAACGTTGATTCATAAACGCCAATAACACATCCAATGCTAAATATCCCCTAAATTGCTGGATCAAATCCTCTGCTTCTTTATTTTCCTTTAATCTAATGCCTCTTTTCCCACCTTGCTCACTTTCTTCAAAAAACTCAGAGTAATTTCTGAAAAGCGCATCTGTATTTTCCCTTGACAAAATAAGAACCGCCTTTTCTCCGTTCTCCCTTAAAATCTGGACTACCTCCGCCCCATACATTTCAATTTCGTTGTACGTAAGGAATCGCTGTCCGCTCTTTTTCAGCATCTCAATCATTGCATTTGCTGCCAAGTCCTCAATTCCAATATAAAAACTCATCTCTGCCGCTCCTTCTTGTTTGCATTTGACATCTAAGCTGTAACTGCATAAATCCAGCCTTTATCCACAATAATCAAAATGAAGCCCTTTCCTGAAAATGACCTTTCTTCTCCTGCTGCCTGCTTAAATCATATGCTTCATATACCTAGATAGTGTTATCCATTATATCATCTTTTTATACAAATTACAATTAGATTTTCAACCCCGCAACCAAGCCAAAACAGCCAAGAGGAGCCAAGATATGGCAAACCAGATCGGACTACTGGACATGATATAAGTTTTGATAGCTGACTGCATTTAAAATAGCCTTCCGGATAACTCGTTCATTAAAGGGACTGCCGCGGCCTCACACCGCAGCAGTCCCCTTCGCAAACCTCTTGAAATATTCCTCCGCCTGCTGGATCCCTACCCCCAGCTTCTCCTGCAGCCTCTT
>CANQTH010000057.1 GCA_947626795.1 uncultured Lachnospiraceae bacterium | reverse complement strand
AATGCACCATTTGTTACAGTAATTTTGCTTGAAAAATCAAGCATTTATGCTAACTTTATCGGTGGGAAAGTTGAGTAAAATTTTTAAAAATATTTCAAAAAATATTTCTCTCCGAATCAACGCTTGCCGTATTCCCGGATAAATGGTATAATACGGATGTTTGCGCATTGCCATTGCATGGCGCCGCAGCGCATTCGTTACTGAAAATATATTTTATAGAAGGAGGAAATTATGTCTGGAACAACCCTTGGAATGTTTTTCGTCATCCTTGCCTACATCGCGATCATGGTAGGAGTTGGCGTTTGGTTTTCCAAAAAGAACAACAATGTAAATGATTTCTACCTGGGCGGGCGGAAGCTTGGCCCGCTCGTGACGGCCATGAGCGCGGAAGCGTCCGACATGAGCAGTTGGCTTCTCATGGGGCTGCCGGGCGTCGCATATCTGTCCGGCATCGCCGACGCGGGATGGACCGCCATCGGGCTTGCCGTCGGGACATACTTCAACTGGCTGATCGTGGCGAAACGGCTGCGCCGTTATACGGTCGCCGCAGGAAACGCGATCACCGTACCGGATTTCTTCTCCAACCGTTTCCGGGACAAGAGCCACCTGCTGCTTGGCATTTCCGCGCTGGTGATCGTCATTTTCTTTATCCCGTACACGGCTTCCGGGTTTGCGGCCTGCGGAAAACTGTTCTCCAGCCTGTTCGGGATCTCTTATGTCCCGGCCATGCTGATCAGCGCGGTCGTCATCGTGGGCTACACGGCCCTGGGCGGCTTCCTGGCGGCAAGCACGACGGACTTCATCCAGAGCATCGTCATGTCGCTGGCCCTGATCTTCGTCGTTTGCTTCGGCGTGCAGGTTGCCGGGGGATTTGACGTCGTCATTGACAACGCCTCCCGGCTGCCGGGCTACTTGTCCATGACTAATACATACGATCCCGTTTCCGGCTCTTCTAACCCGTACAGCTTCATCAGCATCGTTTCCACGTTCGCTTGGGGGCTTGGCTATTTCGGGATGCCGCACATTCTTTTGCGCTTCATGGCGATCGAAGACGAGCGCAAGCTGACGCTTTCGAGACGCGTCGCTTCCGTTTGGGTCGTGATCTCGATGTCCGTCGCTATCTTCATCGGCGTCGTTGGATACAGCATTTCCAAAAACGGCACGATCGAGACGCTGAGCGGCTCGGATTCCGAAACCCTGATCATCAAGATCGCGCAGTTCATGAGCGGGCATGGCGTCTTCGCCATCATCATTGGCGGGATCGTCCTGGCCGGAATCCTCGCCTGCACCATGTCCACGGCAGATTCCCAGCTTTTGGCCGCATCCTCAAGCATCTCGCAGAACATCCTGAAGGATGTGCTGAAATTAAAGATTTCCGAAAAAGGCATGATGGTCACTGCAAGGCTGACCGTCGTTGCGATCGCCATCATCGCCGTTTTCATCGCGAGGGACCCGAACAGCTCCGTCTTCTGCATCGTCTCTTTCGCCTGGGCAGGTGTCGGCGGCGCGTTTGGCCCGCTGATGCTCTTCTCCCTGTTCTGGAGGCGGACGAACCGCTACGGCGCGCTCGCCGGGATGGTGTCCGGCGGGGCGATGGTATTCATCTGGAAATACCTTGTCCGCCCGATCGGAGGCGCATGGGACGTGTACGAACTGCTCCCGGCATTCCTGGTGGCGTCCGCGTTCATCGTGGTCGTAAGCCTCTTGACGCCGCCGCCGGAACAGGAAATCCTGGATGAGTTCGACTCCATCTGAAAATCCGGGCAAAAACGGGCTTGTTCTTAATCATCGGACGCCGCAGGCAGATCGGTTTGCGGCGTCCGTTTTTTCTTGACAATCCCCTTCTCGAGAATTATAGTCATATTACCTGACAGGTAATCTTTATAAGGAGCGGGTAAACTTGGAGCTTGTATACGCATCTGATAAAGTGATGTCGCAATGTACAGACCTAAAAGCGGCGAAAAAACTTCTTAGTGGGGATGCATTTTTTTCCATTGACGTAAAATCTATCGCAGATCCCTGGCGAATTATTTTGCAGCCATTGGACAATGACAAACAGCCTTTCGACCCTTGCAACATCGACGAAATCGCGCAAACCGTAAAAATTATTGGAATTATCGAGGTGAGCAAACACTATGAGTGATTATATTGAATATCATGATACCATCGCTTTTCATCCAGGATATTATATCAGAGAAGCAATCGAAAACAGCAGGCTTACCTAGGAAGATTTTGCAAAAAGGCTTGACACAACTCCTAAAAACCTCAGCTTATTGATTCGCGGAGAGCAAAGCCTTTCTGCGGACATGGCCATGAAATTATCCCGAATGCTTGGCACAAGCATCGCTTATTGGCTAAATTTACAAAATGCCTACGATACTTTGATCACAGAATTTAAATCGGAAGCAGAATTAGAAAAGGAACGCCAAACCTTCAAATATCTTGATTACAGATATTTTTGCGACAATTATGGATTGCCGGCTCTGCCTCGGCAAAAAGACGCGCAGATCCGACAGGTGCGGGAGTTTCTCAATGTGGCATCCCTTTCCGTATTCACAAAGCGGGACATGGCGGTAAGCTTCAGAAGCTCTTCCTCTGAGATTACGGTAGGAAATACCGTCAGAGCGAACGTCATGGTTCAAATCGCAACAAACGCTGCCCTGAAAAACCCCGCCCCAAAATTTAACAAAAAAAATTTCGAGCATGCAATCCAATACGCCCTGGCTTTAACGACAAACCACGATACGTTTTATCCATTAATCCGAGACGCATTCTGGAAAACAGGCGTAATATTCATAATTCTGCCAAACATCCCCGGTTCCAAGACAAATGGCGCCACAAAAAAAATCGGGAACAATATCATGCTGATGGTAAACGACCGCCAATTGAACGCCGATTCTTTCTGGTTTACCCTTTTTCATGAAATTGGGCATATCATGAAAGGTGATTATGGAATTTCTTTTGAAAAGAAAGCGGGAGAGCAGGAATCTTCTGCAGATAAATTTGCAGAAGACAGCCTCATCCCTCCTGAAAAATATCAGATTTTCCTGGAAAACAAAAAATTTAGCCTGCAGGATATCGCAGCTTTTGCAAAACAGATTGGCCGTGATCCTGGCATTGTCCTCGGAAGGCTGCAAAATGACGGCATCATTCGTTTTAACGATTGGGAAATGAAGCCTTTGCGCCACAAATACAAAATAAAAACATCCTTCTAATCCCTCTGAAACTCCTATGGGCGCGCGGCAATCGCGCGCTTTTTTCTTTTGCCGCAGCGCATTCCTACTGCCTCGCACAGCAAAGGCGGTCACAGACTTTCGTCCATAACCGCCCTTATCCCATGGTTATCACAAACCGCGTTTACGTCCTGTTCTTCTTTTTCGGCTTTTCCGGGGACGGCTCCGTCCCCTCCTCGCGGCATACCAGCTTGTTCCCGTCCAGATCCAGGCGTTCCGCGAAAACATAGCTCCCGCTGTCCTGCGGCAATCCCTTATGGCCTAATATATGGTTCAGGATATTGCGCGCGACATAGTAGATCACGGCAAAAGTCGGAACTCCTATGATCATGCCCACGATCCCGAACAGCCCGCCGCCCGCCAGGATGGCGAATACCACCCAGAAGGAGGAAAGTCCCGTGGAATCCCCTAAGATCTTCGGCCCTATGATATTTCCGTCCACCTGCTGCAGGATCAGGATAAAGATCAGGAAATACAATCCCTTCATCGGGTCGGCCAGCAGGATCAGCACCGTGCTCGGCACCGCCCCTAAGTACGGCCCGAAGAACGGGATGACGTTCGTCACGCCCACAATGACGCTGACCAGCACGGCATATGGCATCCGCAGCGCCAGAAGCCCCACGAAGCACAGCAGCCCGATGATCACGGAGTCCAGGATCTTCCCGGAAATGAAGCCGCCGAAGATCTCGTTGGCCTTATGCACCGTATGGACGACCGCATTCGCCTGCCTCCCCGGAAGCGCCGCGTACACAAGCTTTTTCGCCTGCCCGATGAACGTCTCCTTACTGAGAAGCACATAAATGGAAATGATAACGCCGATCACCAGATTTAACAGCAGCCTTCCCACGGAGATCACCCCACTCGTCAGGCCCGTAAGGATCGTCCGGCCCTGCGGCAGCAGCTCCGTCCGCGCCCACTCGCCCACATAATCCGCGCCCTCCGTGAGGATCGTCTCCAAATATCCGGCTGCCTCGCTGTCCGAGCTGACATATCGGTCCAGCCAGTCCATGAAGTCCCGCACCTGCCGCGGCAGGGACGTCACCAGCCCGTTGATGCTCTGGTACAGCTCCGGCACCACCATCTGCAGCAGAACGCTGACCACCACGATCACGAACACGATCGCGCCGAGGACGCCAATGCCGCGCGCCATCTTTTGCGCGTTTCCCCGCTTCCCCATCCGCTTTTCAAGGAAGGGCAGCAGATGGCGTTCCTCGAAGCGCACGATCGGCGACAGGAGGTATGCCAGCACAAAACCGATCAAAACCGGCTGCAGGATCCCCCAGATCTTCCCTACCAGCTCCGTCAGATCCTGGTAACGGTCCACCAGGAAATAATACGATATGCCAAGCACGATGACAAGGAGCGCGGTGAGACCCACCGCCAGGTAAGGCCTGATGTTCCAGTCCGCTCCCTTCTGCGCCTGCCCATCTTCCCGCGCGGGCCTGCCTTCCCGCGCCTGCTTATCCTCCTGCGCGGGCCTGCCCGCCCGCGCCTGCTTATCCTCCTGCGCGGGCCTGCTTTCCTGCGCCTGCCTTCCTTCCTGTCCCTTCGCTTCCATAAGCGCCTCCTATCCCCGATAATGGTTGATCAGGCACCCCGCCAGGATGGTCGCGCGCTCTTCCGGCGTCAGCTCCCCGATCCGCAGGGCAAATTCTTTCAGCTCTCCGTCCTTCACCACATAGGCCGCGATCTGCGTCTCTTGCCCGACGGCCTTCTCGACCGCCTCGCGGATATCCGGCACGAAAATGTAGTCGCCGTTCGCAAACGGCAGCTCACCTTCCGATACGAGCAGCGGGAGCATCCCCCAGTTGATGAGATTCGAGCGGTAACGCTTCGTCGCGTACCCGTTGGCGATGTTCGCCCAGCCGCCCAGGACTCTCTGGCAGGACGCCGCCTGCTCCCTCGCCGAGCCGTCCCCCGGCTTCACGGCGAAGATCGTGCTGCCGAAGCCGATCTTCCCTGTGCCGCCTTTTACGTCTGCCTTCCCCGGGAACGCCTTGCCGATCGCCTCCAGCGCGGCCTCCAGCTCAGGCAGCGCCTCTACCGGGTTCTTCCCGGCTTCCAGGGCCTTCTGCGCTTCCCGGACTTCCTTCGCGCGCCCCACGTACGCCGGATCCCGCCGGGACAGCGTGAACTCCGCGAGGCCCATCGGGTTCGAACGGTAAGAGGACGTCTCGCCGGACGGGATCAGTTCGTCCGTCGTCGTCACCGGGTCGTGGATCTCGGACACGACCTTCAGCACGAGGCTCTCCGGCAGCGCGCACATTTCCGGCCAGTCCTTGATATTCGGCCCAAGCCTGACTTCCTGGGAAGCGTCCGCCACGCCATGGCTGTCGAACACGCGCCCCGCATAGACTTTTCCGTCAAAATGATACTTCGGCCTGGAATAAGCGGCGTCCACATCCGTCGCGGCCGTCAGCCGCCCGCCGTTCGCGGCTGTCGCGGCGATCGAGCGCGCGTCCATCAGCGCAACGGCCGCCACCTGCCCGTTCTGGGGCTTGCTCCCCTCCCGATTCGGGAAGTTCCTGGTGGAATGCCGGATAGAGAAGCCGTTGTTCGCCGGAGTGTCCCCGGCGCCAAAACACGGCCCGCAGAACGCCGTCTTTAAGACCGCGCCCGCCCCCAGCAGCGCCTCCGCCGCGCCGTTCCGCACAAGCTCTAAGTAGATCGGCATGCTGGCCGGGTATACGCTCAATGAAAATTCCCCAGGCCCGATGCTCGTTCCACGCAGGATGTCCGCCGCGTCGCAGAGGTTCTCGAACCCGCCCCCGGCGCAGCCCGCGATGATGCCCTGGTCGACATACAGCTCTCCATCCCGCACCTTGTCCGTCAGCGTAAGGCCCGGAACCCTCTTCTCGCAGTCCGCCAGGATATCGCCCAGGTTCGCGCGCAGCTCCTCGATCGTATAGACGTTGCTCGGGTGGGACGGCATCGCGATCATTGGGCGCACCGCGCTCAGATCCACCTCGACCATGCCGTCGTAATAAGCCACCTCTCCCGGTTCCAGCTCCTTGTAATCCTCCAGCCGTCCGTGCGTCTCATAAAACTCGCGGATCGTGCCGTCCGTCCGCCAGATGGAGGACAGACAGGTCGTCTCCGTCGTCATGACGTCCACGCCGATCCGAAAGTCCGCGCTTAAGTTCGACACGCCCGGCCCGACGAACTCCATCACCTTATTGTTCACATAGCCGCCCGCGAACACCGCGCCGATGATCGCCAGCGCCACGTCCTGCGGCCCCACGCCGCGCTCCGGCTTCCCCTTGAGGTACACGCCGACTACCTGCGGCATATCGATGTCGTAGGTCCTGCCCAAAAGCTGCTTCACAAGCTCCGGGCCGCCCTCGCCCACAGCCATCGTCCCCAGCGCGCCGTAACGCGTATGGGAGTCTGACCCCAAGATCATCTGCCCCCCGGCCGCGAGCATCTCGCGCGCGTACTGGTGGATGACCGCCTGATGCGGCGGCACGTAGACCCCGCCGTACCGCTTCGCGCAGGACAATCCAAACATATGGTCGTCCTCGTTGATCGTGCCGCCCACCGCGCACAAAGAATTATGGCAGTTCGTCAGCACGTACGGCATGGGAAATTTTTCCAGTCCGGACGCCCGCGCCGTCTGTATGATGCCCACGTACGTGATGTCGTGGGACGTCAGCTTGTCAAACTTTATCTCCAGCTTTTCCATGTCCCCGGAGGTATTGTGCGCCTCCAGTATCCCATATGCGATCGTCTGCCGGGCCGCCTCGTCCTTCGGCACGGCCTTCCCCGTCTTTGCCTGGAGCTTCGCCTCGGCCTCCCCGTCGTCCGCTATGATGGCGTCCCCGCCTGCCAGGTACGCCCCGCCGTCATATAATTTCACCATTTCCAAGCCCTCCTGTCTCTTTGTCTCTTATGTCTCACAGCATTTTACATTATAAATGGTTTCCAACATTCCTGCAAGGAATTTTCGCAAAATATGCCATGATTTGGTAACAGTTCAGCCTTCCGGCTTCACAGTTACGGAATCCGGCTCATTTCAAGTTTGCCTTCGGCAAAGAGCCGGATTCCCACTCGGCAAAATTTATATGTTCTTACAAACTTTACAGCAAGTGCAAAGGCCGCAGTCCCGGAGGCAGTCCCTACGCCTCCTCCTGCGGAAACCGTATCGTCGCCTTGAACAAGTCCCCGTCCAGGTAAATCTCAAATTCCCCGCCCATCAGCGCCGTCAGGTTCCGCGCAATGGACAATCCAAGCCCGCTCCCTTCCGTGCTTCGGGAAACGTCGCCCCGGATAAACCGTTCCGTCAGCTCGTCCGCCTGGATGTTCAGCGGGCTTTCCGAAATATTCTTAATGGAAAATTCCACGTTCCTGCCGTCCGCCTCCAGGTTCATGTACACGCGGGTATTCCCCATCGCGTACTTCGCCACGTTATTGTAAAGGTTTTCCAGCACGCGCCAGATGCGCCTCCCATCCGCCCGGATGAAGACCGGCCCTTTGGGCAGCTTCGCGATCGCGGTAAGCCCGCGGGCCTCGAATTTCTCATCGAACTCCCCGACCGTCTGATGCACAAGCTCCACCAGGTCGATCCGCTCCATGTTCAGCGTGATATTCCCCGAGCTTACCTTGGACGCCTCTACCAAATCCTCGGTCAACTGCTTGAGCCGCTGGGACTTGCCGTCCAGCACGTCAATGTAATTGCGGGCGCGCTCATTCTGCAGATCCTCCCTTTTCAGCAGGTCGACATAATTGATGATGGACGTCAAAGGCGTCTTGATGTCGTGGGACACGTTCGTGATCAGATCCGTCTGCAGCCTCTCATTTTTCATGCTGGCGTCCACGGCATGGTACAGCCCGTCCCCCACCGCGTTGGCCGCTTCCGCGAGCCTCCGGTTGTCGCCTTTTAACGCCTCCGTATCGATCTTATACTCCAGATCCCCGTCCGAGATCTTGCGGATTCCCTCTAAGACCTTATTGCGCTGGACGCCCTCCCGCACGATCAGCCACAGCTCCGCGCCGCACAGCAGCAGGAACAGGAAAATCCCGAGATAAAACGCCGCTTCCGCCTCCGCATAGTCCAGCAGGAACAGAAAATCCCCCATCCCGGAAGCCATGAGCCAGAAGATCGCCAGGCACGCCGCCAGATGCAGCAGATAGAACAACACCAGCTTGACCGAGGGCTTCCGGCCGGAAACGCTCCGGGCAACGCCCTTCCTAATCCAGTTCGCAATGCTCCTGCCCCACAGCGCACCCGCCCGTATCCGCCGCACGAAGCTTAGGCAGAACAGCAGCAGGAACGCCATGCCAAAGAACGCGTACACGCCGGAAGCCGCCAGCGCCTTCCACAGCCCTTCCCCTTCATAGCCGTAAAATACCTGCCCGAAAAGCAGCGCGAACAGAAGCCCCGCAGCCGCCGACAGCACGAACAGGATCTCCGCAGGCATCCGGTCAAAGGAATTGAGGCGCACCTCATCCCCGTCATAGCCTTTCCCCGCCGCCATGCTCAGATAGATGAACCCGATCAGGCAGGCCAGCGCGCTCACGGCCGCCCCCGGCAGGCAGACATAGATCCAGGGGTACAGGCGGTCGTATTCCGCCTCCGCGTCCGTAAAAATGTCCGCATGCGGGAAAGACGTGTCCACGCTGACAAAGATCACATTCCCCCTTCTGCCGTATTTCGGCTCGATCCTGTCATAAAATTCTTCTTCCATCCCCGTCACGTTCGTCCCGAGGCGAACGTCATTTTCCCCGTAATAAACGTATTTTCCCGCCTTTTCCCCGTATTCCGCCAGCCCTGTTTTTAACGGCGTTTCCATATTGGTATAGACGGCCTTCTCATTGCCCCGGCTGACCCAATAGGAGACGTTCGTCTTCCGGCCCGCCGGATGGTAGCGGTTCAGGCATCGCTTGTATTGGTTGATCTCCTGCCCGATATTTTCCAGGGTATCGCCCAGCGCCCGGTATGCGCGGCACATCTGCCCCATCGTGCAGTTTCCCGCCAGGAAGCTGTTCCAGATGCCCTCCCCGTCGATCGGGAGATACTCCTCGTTCACCGCCTCGCAGGAAAAAGAGGCGAGCGTGTTTTCCAGCCCCATATCGCGCAGCAGCAATTCCAGCTCGTCCTCTTTCAGCTCGTACAGCTCACCCGCGATGACCCGGCTGACGATCCCATCCAGCTTTTCCTGCTCTGTTTCCGACGTTTCTATGCTCTCCGATTCCTGCCCTTGCGCCGCAGAGCTTGCCGTTTCCATGGTTTTTTCTGTTTTCGACGTTTCTATGCTCTCCGGTCCCTGCCCTTGCGCCGCAAAGCTTGCCGTTTCCAAGGCTTCTTCCGGTTCCGCGCTCTCCGGCTTCTGCCCTTGCGCCACGGAGCTTGCCGTTTCCAAGGCTTCTTCCGGTTCCGCGCTCTCCGGTTCCTGGCTCTTCCCAGCCGCTTCCGCCCGGCTCGCGTCCCAGCCCCACGCCGACGCATCCTCATACGCGTCCCGGCTTTCAAGCAGCCCCTGGAGCGGCGGCGTGTATGCGCCCCCGTAATAATGCTCCACGTTCTCTATGATATAATCCTGCAGCTCCAACGTCATCTCGTCCAGGCTGGAAATGGATTTCTCCTCGCTCAGCACGAACTCGCCGTCACGGTAGACCCTCTGCCGCTGGCATATACCCTGGCTCAGGTCATATTCCGACTCGAAGCGCACTTCCGTCCGGGTAAAATCCCTCGACCACTCTGCCAGGTCCCCCAGGCTGTAACGCAGGTCGCCTTCCGCGCCCATCCCCTGCGCACCCGTTTCCCAGTCGTTGTAATAACCGTATATGCCGATCGCTTTCCCGTCGTCATAGGCCCCGTTTGTCTCAAATTTCCTCCGCAGATCCGTAAATTCCAAAATCTCAGATACCGTTTCCCGGAACATGGAGGCGAAATAGCCGGAAGTTTCAAAGGATTGGCCCTGCATTCCCCCGAAATCCAAAATATCTTTCCGGGACAGCGCCACCAGCATGGCGACACACAGCGCAAACACCACCGCAAATGCCTCGGCCACCGCCACTACCGCTATTTTCATCCCGGCGGAATACCTTCTTTTCCTCACCACATCACCGCCTTGCCCCTTTGTTCCCGCATCCTTTTCGCATTCAGCCTGCTTTCTCTACCTTATATCCCACGCCCCAGACCACTTTCAGATAACGCGGCTCCTTGGGATTGATCTCGATCTTCTCCCGGATGTGCCGGATATGCACGGCCACCGTATTGTCCGCGCCGATCGCGTCTTCATTCCAGATGCTTTCGTAAATCTGGTTGATCGAGAACACTTTCCCCTGATTTTTCGTCAGCAAAAGCAGGATATTGTATTCGATCGGCGTCAGCTTCACAAGCTCCCCGTCCACCGTCACTTCTTTCAGGTCGTCGTTGATCTCCAGGCCGCCCACCCGATAGACCCGCTTATCCTGATCCGCAGCGTTCCCTAACTGCATATAACGCCTTAGCTGCGACTTCACGCGCGCGACCAGTTCCAACGGACTGAACGGCTTCGCCACGTAATCATCCGCGCCGACATTCAGCCCCAGGATCTTATCCGCATCCTCCGACTTCGCGGACAAGATGATGATGGGGATGCTGCTCTCTTCCCGGATCTTTAAGATCGCCCGGATCCCATCCATCTTCGGCATCATCACATCTATGATCAGCAGGTGGATCTCATGCTCCTTCAAGGCTTCGAGCGCCTGCTCCCCGTCATAAGCCTTCCATATGCAGTAGCCCTCCTGCTGCAGGTAAATCTCGATCGCATCCACGATCTCCTTATCGTCGTCGCAGATCAAAATATTTTTCATTTTCTTCACCTCGCACCGCGTAACGGTTCAGCCTTTCGGCTGCCCTGTTACGGAACCCTCCCATTCCAGATCGCCTTCGGCGAAAAGCGGATCCCTCACTTCCTTCCAAACAAGAACCTCCGCGCTTTTTTCCCCTGGGATTCCTGCGGCTTATGGAATTCCGGCAGATCCTGAAGCTCAACAATCTCTTCGATCCCTGACATCTCTTCGGAAACCGCGACGCCCAGCGGCTCGCCTTCCCCTTCTGCGGAAATCCAGCCGTCCGATCCGTTCCTCTCTCCGTTTCCGCCCAACGTCCTGCTCACGCTCTCGTTTGGCGCAGTTCCCCATGCCCCGAACGATCCCTGGCTCTCATTTGGCGCGGTTTCCCATGATCCGAATGATCCCTGGCTCTCATTTGACGCTGTTTCCCCTGATCCGAATGATCTCTGGCTCTCGTTTGTCTCTGTCTCCCACGCTTCGGACGATCCCAGATCCCCGTTCGGCACAGTCTCCCATACTTCAGCCGATTCCTGGCTCTCATTCGGCACAGTCTCCCACACCTCAGACAATCCCTGGCTCTCGCCCATCATAAGTTCTTGATCTTCACGCTGCGTCCGCATCTCGCCCGGCGCAGCTTCTTCCGGCGCAGATTTTTCCAGTGCAGATTCCTGCCCTTCTCCCGATGCCTGGTCCGCACTTGACACGGTTTCTTCCGACACGGTTTCCTGACCTTCAAGCTCCTCTTGAACTTCGCTTAGCGCGGCTTCTTCCGGTGCGGTTTCCTGCTTTTCGCGCTGCGTCCGCACCTCGCCCGGCGCAGCTCCTTCCATGCCTTCCGCCCGCTCTTCTTCCTGCCCTGCGCTTCCTGTATGTTCCCGGGCCTCTTTTTGGCCCGCTTCCTTCCATTTAAAATACTCCGCGTCCAAATGGACTTTCACTTCCGGCTTGCCTGCTTCCGCTTGCCCTGCGCCGTCCCCCGCAGGCGCAGGATCTGCAAATGCGTTTTTAACAGCTTCTTCCCGCACCGCATCTTCCGGCGAACGCCGCCCTGCTTCCGCGCCGTCCTCCGCAGGCGGGCGTTTCGCCGCTTCCTCCCGCTTCCGCGCGGCCCTGCGGCGCAGCCCGTCCGCAAACGCCTTGCCTGTTACGCCAGCCAGGCTCTCTTCCTCGTCAGCGGCTTCCCCGCTGCCTGCCCCGGCCGAGCCAGCCTGCGCGAAATACGATGGATTTACCTTGATCTCCGGCTTTTCCGCAGAATACGACTTCCCCTCGTTCTGGATCCGCTTCGCCTTCTTCCCTTCCAACTGCATCCGCCGCTCTTTTTCCAGTTGTCGGTTTACTTCCTGTATCAGCTTCACATATTTGTCCGTATCTGCAAAATCCTGAAGCTGCCCGGTCAGTTCCAGCTGGTTCTTGCGCACCCGGTCCTTCTGCTCCCCCATCTCCATATTCATCTTGCGGAAGATCTTCTGGATCGCCTCGTCCGCGTCTTCCATGATATAACAGATCCGGTTGATGGCGTCGTCCGTATACATGATGGACGCGGCATAAATGTCGTCCGCATGCTTCCTGGCCTTCTGGATGATCTCCTCCCCGCGCTTCTCGCAGCGGCGTTCCGCCAGCTCCTGCCGCTGGCTCGTCACCTCATACTGATCCATCGCCTCATAGATCGCGAGGTTGAGCCGCTCCAACAGCGCAAACACTTTCTGTTTTTCCACCACGATCCGGTCTTCGCTCTGCCCGTATGGCCTGCTATTTGAAAATAGCAGATGAATCTCCTTTAAAATGCGTTCGATCTTGTCCTGTACGCTCATGCCCTATTCCCCAATCTGCCGCCTTCCTGCCTTTCTTCCCGGCGGTACGCCCGCTGATCCTGATTTCTCTAGCGGTACTCCCGCCGCTCCCGCTTTCTCCGGCGGTATGCCCGATGATCCTGATTTTTCCAGCGGTACGCCCGCCGCAACCGCGTTTCTTCCTGCAACACGCCTGCTTTTTTCCGGCAATACGCCTGCTGCTCCCGCTTTTCGGCAATACGGCCTGCCCTACGCGTCCTCGCCCCTTAATATGGCCGCCGCCTTTTCCTCGTCAAACTCCTCCTCGACCGCAAAAAGCGCGTCCTTTATCTTTTCGTGCAATTCCGGGCGCAGCGGGCAGCCCAGCCATTCCTGCATACGCTCCACGGCCTCCGGCATGATCCAGCCCTTTGCGGATTGGCGATATAGGTGGCGGAAATCTTCGGACAATGCCTCGTGATATCGTTAAGGAATTTGACCATGCCCTCGTAATTTTCCAGCATTTCCGGCTTAGCCACGACGACGTTCTCAAACATATCCAATATGCTCTTCTGCTCCAGCGCCCAGTCGCCCACTTCATAATTGTTCATGAAGCCCTCCTATCCCCTTTTCCAAACGTCAGCCTTTCCCCACGATGCGTTTTAAATGGGTCTTCCCGCCAGGACCCTGCTCTTGCCGCAAATGCGTGGGAATCCGTCCCAAGAACCCCGCCTTGCCGCTCATGCGTCCATTATATCACAACCTTTTGGAAAAGGGAATGGACGGAGCATAGAAAAATCGCCGCGTTCTTTGGCCATGCCCAAAGAACGCGGCGATCCGATCGTCGTTTTCCTGTCTTCTGTTTCCCTAGAAACGGAAATCCCGCTTCCCTTCGTGGATATTCGCGAGGTAATCCACTACCTTTTCCCTTACCTTGGGGTTCGTGATGACGTCCAGCTCTTTTTCGATCAGCTTATCCCCGATCGCCTTCGTCTCTTCCGAAGCGTAATCCTCCAGATATTCCTTCAGCGTCATCAGCGCGTTCGGATGGCAGCAGTTCACGATCTGCCCGCTCTTGAGCAGGGTCATGAAGCGGTCGCCCGTCCGCCCTTCCCGGTAGCACGCCGTGCAGAAGCTCGGCACATACCCCATCTCCATCAGCCATCTCACGACTTCGTCTAACGTCCTGTTGTCGCTGACGTCAAATTGGGCGGAATTTTCCTCTTCCGGCTCCGGCTCCACGTAGCCGCCCACGCTGGTCCTGGAGCCGCCGCTGATCTGGGAGATCCCCAGGTGGAGGACTTTTTCCCGGCAGTCCTTGCTCTCCCTGGTCGAGACGATCATCCCGGTGTACGGCACTGCGATCCGGATGCAGGCCACGATCTTCTGGAACGTCTCGTCCGAAATCCCATTGTCAAACGCGTCCGGATCGATGTCGTCCGCATGGCGGACGCGCGGCACACTGATGGTATGCGGCCCCACGCCTTTGTACGCTTCCAAATGCTCCGCGTGCATCAGAATCCCGACAAAATCGTACCGATAATTGTTCAGACCGAACAGCACGCCCAGCCCCACGTCGTCGATGCCGCCTTCCATCGCGCGGTCCATCGCCTCCGTATGGTACGCATAATCATGCTTCGGCCCGGTCGGGTGGAGCCGCTCATAAGATTCCTTATTATATGTCTCCTGGAACAAGATATAAGTCCCGATCCCGGCATCTTTCAATTTCCGGTAATTTTCCACGGTAGTCGCCGCGATGTTCACGTTGACGCGGCGGATCGCCCCGTTTTTGTGCTTGATGCCGTATATCGTCTGGATGCTTTCCAAAATATACTCGATCGGGTTGTTGACCGGATCTTCCCCCGCCTCGATCGCGAGCCGCTTATGCCCCATGTCCTGGAGCGCCACCACTTCCTTCACGATCTCCTCCTGCGAGAGCTTCTTGCGCGCGATATGCTTGTTCTTCGCATGGTACGGGCAATATTCGCAGCCGTTGACGCAATAGTTCGACAGATACAGCGGCGCGAACATCACGATCCGGTTGCCGTAAAAATCTTTTTTGATCTGCTCCGCCAGGGCGTAGATCTCCCGGTTCTTGTCTTCCAGCCCGCAATCCAGCAGCACGGCCGCCTCTTTATGGGAAATCCCCTTGCGCAGCCTCGCTTTCTTTAAGATCTCGTCGATCAGCTCCCGGTTATCCTTGTTTGCCTCGGCGTAAGCCAACGACTCCAGGATCTCCTCATGGCTGATAAATTCTTCCGCCTTCGGCGACATCATGTCATACATTTTCCTCATCCTCCTATTCTCTCGGGCTGAACGCGCCCGTCTTTTTCACTCTCCTGGTTGCCTTATGGCTTTTTTGTTACGGAATGCGCCCTTCCAGATCGCCTTTGCGGGGCGGATTCTCTTTTTGCCAAATTCCCATATCCTTACAGACTTTGCGGCAAGCGCAACGCCCCGGGCTTCTCTGTTACCTTTGCCTGCCGCTTGCCTCATGGCTTCCCGGCTGGGCCAGTTTCCTTACCTTACGCTGCACATTTGCGCGGCTTTTGACCACGCCTTGCAGACGGCTGGCTTCCCGGCTGGGCCAATTGCCTTACGCTGCGGCGTCCGGATGATCCCCGCGCGCCGCCGCCAGCTCATATCCGATGCGCTCCATCCGCCTTTGCAGGCATCCCCGGCATTCCGCCGCCTCGTCCCCGGTACAGATCTTGTTGTCGTAAAGTTCATATTTTTTCCGTACGGAAACAGGCGACAGATTCGGCATCACGACATTCGCCCCCGCCAGGACGCCTTTTTCCCGCCCGTTCGGGTCGATCGTCCCCAGGGCGGTCGTCGACGGGATCAAAAGCTTCGGGAACATGACCCGCAGCAGCCCGATCAGAAACAGCGTCAGCTCCACCGTGCCGCCCGCCTCGTTCGCAAACGGCGTGTCATGGTGCGGGACAAACGGCCCGATGCCCACCATGTGCGGTTCCAGCTCCCGGATGAACATCATGTCCTGCGCAAGCGTTTCCGGCGTCTGCCCCGGGCTTCCCACCATAAATCCCGTTCCGGTCTGGTACCCGATCTCCTTCAAATGGAACAGGCATTGTTTCCGGTTCGCCAGGGAAAGCTCCGCCGGGTGGAGGAGGCGGTAATGGCCCTCGTCCGCCGTCTCATGGCGCAGCAGATAGCGATCCGCCCCCGCCGCAAACAGCCGCTGATAGCTGTCATATGTCCGCTCCCCGATGGAAAGCGTGACCGCGCAGTCCGGGTATTCCGCCTTGATCGTCCGCACAAGCCCTTCCAGCGCCTCCTGGGAAAACCAGCCGTCTTCCCCGCCCTGCAGCACGAACGTCCGAAACCCCAGCCCATACCCCGTCCGGCAACACTCCAGGATCTCCTCCTCCGTCAGGCGGTAGCGCTCCGCATTCCGGTTGCCGCGCCGGATGCCGCAGTAATAGCAGTCGTTTTTGCAGTAATTGGTAAATTCCACCAGACCCCGCGTATATACCTTATTCCCATAATACTTCCGCTGCCATTTCCTTGCTTTCTCAAAAAGATATTCCGCATCCTCCGGCGTGCGCTCCCGGATCAGAGACGCCCACTCTTCTTTTTCCAGGCGCGAAGCCTCTTCCAATTTATCGATCAATTCCCGTGTCCGTCCCATGCGTCCTCCATCCGCGTCCACGCGCATACGAAAATTTTTTGCACGGATCTTTTTCATGGAAAAACCCCCGCGCCTTTTCGCACAGGGGTTTCCGTAAAAAGCCCATCGGGCTTTCACATCCTAATCTCCGTGCCGTTCCCTTCAGGTATCCCTTGTGGTCAGGCAATTCTATTTTACCATGCTTCCATCCAGAATGCAAGATGTGGATTCTCTCTTGGGGCAGCAGTGGGCAGAGCGCATAACAGTTCAGCCCAGAACTTTGCACTTGCTGCAAAGTCCGTAAGAATGTGTAAATTTTGACGAGTGGGAATCCGCCGCGGCTTCAAGAGCCAACTTGAACCAGATCCCCCTGCTCCTTTCCCAGCTCTTCCACCTGCTTTAACGTAAGCCCTGTATACAAGGCGATCTCCTCCAGCGGCAGCTTCCCCGCGCTTATCATCCGCAAGGCTGACTGGCGGTTTCCCTGCTCGATTCCTTGGCTCAGGCCTTGCTCGATTCCCCGGCTTAAGCCTTGCTCAATCCCCTGACTCAGGCCCTGCTCAATCCCCTGTGCGATTCCTTGCTCGATTCCCTGGCTCAGGCCCTGTTCAATCCCCTGTGCGATCCCCTGCTGTATCCCCTGGTTCAAGATCGTCCTTGCTTCTGTCTCTATCAATGTCCCGACCATAACATCACCCATCCCTTTCTGCACATTCTCATACTTCCGCGCGATCTCCCGCATCACGTCGCTGGAAAGCTCCAGGATCGTACGCTTGTCGAAAGCTCCGATCTCCCCTTTCTTCTCCAGTCCGTCCAGCCGCTCCAGGATCCCCCGGTACTCCGCCTTCAGTTCCGCGAGCTTCCTCTCATCCTTATTATACTCCGGGAGGCGGCTCTCATGCGAGAAAATGTAAAATGGTATCAGCATC
>CANQTH010000056.1 GCA_947626795.1 uncultured Lachnospiraceae bacterium | reverse complement strand
CAAAAAGCGGGCTTTGACAAAAAGCGCCTTTTCTACACCCAAGGAGACTACGGCCTGTTTCAATGCTCCGGGCCCTGCTGTCAGGAGACCTTTGACAATGAGGACACGATCCGACAGATGATGAAGCGGCAAACGGATATGCGTATCCCCTCGGAACTGCTGCCCGTCTGCCCCCATTGTGGCAAACCCATGACAATGAATTTGCGCGCTGACGATAAGTTTGTGGAGGACGAAGGCTGGCACCGGGCGGCGGAGCGGTACGAAAACTTCCTGTGGACACGGAGAAACGGACGGATATTGTTTTTAGAACTCGGCGTTGGCTACAACACGCCGGTCATTATCAAGTACCCCTTCTGGCGCATGACCGCACAGAATAAAGCGGCGACCTATGTTTGTATCAACTACGGCGAGGCCATTTGCCCGACGGAAATTGCCGGACAATCGATTTGCATTGACAGTGATATAGGCGAGGTTTTGGAGATTCTGAATAATAGATAATTCTCCATGAACCTTTCAATTTTTATAGTTTTTATCTGTTTTATAAGACCTATCCGGAGATTTTCCACACAGCGTGTGGAAAATCTGAGTTATTGTCATGGTCACATTATCGTCTGCTCATTCATGTGGATGACAGTAAAGCGAGGGAGTGGTATCAGAAGGAGGCTTACGAGCAGACTTGGAGTTCCCGCACTCTGCAAAGAAATATCAATACCCAATATTATTATCGTCTGCTGCAGTCCCAAAATAAAAGCGCTGTGGAAACGGAGATGAAAGAAAAGACTTTCGATTATCAAAATGATAAGTTAGAATTTGTAAAAAATCCGATTATTGCCGAATTTATGGGATTGTCTTCAAATACAGATATGACAGAAAGCGACTTGGAAACGGCTATCCTTAACAATTATTTATCTATGTTTGTAAAGACGGAATATGTGGAAGTAAGTGGAAGTACAAATAATACTGTATATAAGGCATTGAAAAAATAAAAAACGCGGTTTTGAGAGAATCTTAGGGAAGCGACATCACGAAGGAGGCCCCGCCGAGCGCGGAGTCCTCTACCCACAGCTTCCCCTTGTGCATACGGACGATCTCCTGCGCGATGCAGAGGCCAAGCCCGAAATGCTCTTTGTCCTCATGGGAACTGTCACAGCGATAAAAGCGGCCGAACACAGCTTTTTTTTCGTGATCCGGAATGCCTGGGCCGCTGTCGTCCACGCGGATGAGGAAGCCCGCGCGGTCGGCGCGCTGGAGTAAGAGGCGGATCTTCCCGCCGTTTGGCGTGTAGGAAAGCGCGTTGTCCAGTAAGATGGAAAGCACCTGCAGGACGCGCCCCTTGTCGCAGGAGCAGGCGGGGAGCAGGGCGTCTGGCAGCGCGATGGAAAACGCGATCTCCTTTTCCCGTGCCAGGGACTCGAATTTTTCATAGACGGACAAAAGCAGGGTGTCCAGCTCCACGGGGGATTTTTGGATGGAAAACCGGGGGCTGTCCATGTTGGAGAGCGCGAGCATATCGTTGATCAGCCTGCCCATGCGCTTGCCCTCCTGCCTGATGGCCTGGGAAAAAGCCGTAGCCTGCGCGGGCGACGCGTGTTCCATGGCGGAGAGGCAGGAGAGCATGACGGCCAGAGGCGAGCGCAGCTCGTGCGAGGCTGCGGCGATAAATTCCGTCTGGCGTTTCCGGCTTATGGAAAGGGGGCGGATCATGCGCCAGCTAAAGATCCAAAAGAAGACGCCAAGCAGGAGGATCCCGGCGCAGTCGGCAAGCAGGAAAAAGAGCCGCCGTTGCCGGAGCTTGCCCTGCAGGCGGTCTAAGGGGCAGAGGACGGCGATGTTCAAGACGCCCCCGTTTTTGGCCAGGAAGGCGACGGAAGCGTAATATTGGGAAGAGCCGGAGCCTGCGCCGCCCGCCTTTTCCCCGAAGGAAAATTCCTTGTGGGAAGAGAAGACGGACTGCCCGGAAAACGCCTCTTCCAGCATCATGTATCGATCCCGCGCGATCTGCCGCGCCTGCGCAAAAAGGGCGTCGTCGGAAGGGCGCGGGTTCAGGGAATCGAAAATGAGCGCATGCCCGTTATCACGGATGTCGATCTTAAAATGCGTTTCCGTGCAGATCTGCGACAGCCAGGAATGGGAAAGGGTGGATTGCCCTTCCAGGTAGCCGATCAGGACGCTGATGTTTTTCTGGAAATCGGAAAAATAGGCTTCCCGCGTCTCCGCCTCGGAGAAAGAGAGGCAGAAAAACGACATGGCGACGAGAATAAAGCTGCTGATGGACGCGCCCAGGAACGTGAGCTGCAAGTGCAGTTTCTTAAACATAGGGCGGCACCTCCAGGAAATAGCCGACGCCGCGCACGGTTTTTAGCTGCAGGGAGCTGTTGACGCTTTTGAGCCTTCGCCGGAGGA
This sequence comes from uncultured Lachnospiraceae bacterium, assembly GCA_947626795.1. Lineage (GTDB taxonomy): Bacteria > Bacillota > Clostridia > Lachnospirales > Lachnospiraceae > Petralouisia. The sequence continues at coordinate 15,178 of CANQTH010000056.1, read as the reverse complement.
AATAGACGTAATTGTCCAGGTTGCCGTCCTCGACCGCCGCGTCCGGCCCCCATATTTTGGACAGGAGGGAGGCGCGGGGGATCGTCTGGCCCGGATTGCGCAGGAAAAATGCCAGCAGTGCGCCTTCGCGCGCGGACAGCGAGCAGGAGAGGCTGCCGCAGAAGAGCTTGTTCTGCTGGGAGTCGTAGGAAATATCGCCCACTTTGAGAGGCTTTTGCCCTTCCCACCTGGGCGGACGCCTTAGGATAGAGCGGATCCGGGCGAGCAGCTCCTCGAAGTCAAAGGGCTTTACCAGGTAATCGTCCGCCCCGCAGTCCAGCCCGGCGATCTTGTCGTTCAGCGCGCCGAGCGCCGTGACGAAAATGATCGGAGTGGGGATGTTTTTCTCGCGCGCGATCTTTAAAACGGAAATCCCGTCGAGCGACGGGAGCATCCGGTCCAGCAGGACGATGTCGTGCGCCTGCTGCTCGATGAGATACAGGTCCTCTTCCCCGTCGTGGCAGACGTCCGCCTTGAAATTGTTATGCTCCAATTGGAAGCGGAGCGTTTCCGCAAGGGATCTGTCGTCTTCAATGATCAAAATTCGCATAGGCACCTCCTTTTTTATAAGCATACCACAAAAATCTCTAAAAAGCCTCTAAAAAATACCGCCCAGCTTAGAGGACGGTTAGAGATTCCTGCGGTATGATATATTTAGCGCGGGATCCAGTTCTGCTTTCGCAGGCATCTTCTGATCCGGATCTTCGCGCTCTGCAGGAACCGTTCAGCCTTCGGCCTCACAGTTACGGAATCCGGCTCATTTCAAATTTGCCTTCGGCAAAGAGCGGATTCCCGCTCGGCAAAATTTACACGTTCTTACGGACTTTGCAGCAAGTGCAAAGTCCCAGGCTGAATTGTTGCTCTTTGCACTCCGTTTCGGTCGGCATCAAAGGTACGTCAATGGCACACGGCGCCCTTGCGGAGTGCGGGTCGGATGGGGGATTGGCTCCTGCCATCGGATGAAAAGTGAAAAAAGGAGGAAGGACGATCATGAAAAGACTACCGTTGAGAAAAATAGCGGCCCTGCTGCTGGCGGCGGCTCTGGCGGCGGGAAGCGCCGCCGGGTGCGGCGCAGGAAGCGGAGGCGGCGCGGAAGGGACGGAGAGCGGCGCGGAAGGGACGGAGAACGGCGCGGAAGGACAGAAAGTCGGCGCGGATGGGACGGAAAACGGCCGGGACGCGGCGGACGGCGGGGAGCAGGCGATGGGACGTTTCATGGAAGAGGAAGCCGCGCTGCCGTGCGAGATGGGCGAGATCTACGATATCCGGAAGCTGGACGACGGGACGGTCCGGCTGATCGGGTCGGACGGGAACGGCGCGAAAAGCGCGTGGGATTCCGCGGATGGCGGCGCGTCCTGGGAAAAGGCCTATGATTTCCCGGAAGAGCTGTTCGGGAAGGATCAGGGATATGTGGGATATGCGGCCCTGTCGGCGGACGGGCGGGCGGCGTGCGCGTTTAACGACACGGCGGACGGGAAGCTCCATGCCGTTTTTTACCTGCTCGACGCGGGCGGGAAGGCAGGCAGGATCCCGTTTGAACTTCCGGGCGGCAGTGAGAACATGGCCCTGGGGATCTGTTTTTTGGGAAACGGCCAGCTCTGCGTCAAGGATGCGGAAGGCGCCGTTTACCAGGTTGACGTTTCGGACGGGAGCGTGAAGCAGAAGCATGAGTTTGACAGTTCCCAGGAATCCCTTGCCTGCTATGCGGCGGGGGAGAAGCTCTTGATCCAGACGGGTTCCGAGGTTCTCGTGTATGACGCCGGGAGCGGGGAGCAGCTTGGGAAGGAAGAGGCGCTGCAGAAAGCCATGTCGGAAAGCGGGCGTTTTTACGCGGTTGACAGCATCGACGGCGGCGAGAGCGCGTATTTTCTTTCCAAGGGCGGCTTGTATCATTACGCGTTCGGGGGCAGCGTGGCGGAACAGTTGGCGGATGGGAGCCTCAATTCCCTGGGAAGCCCGTCCTGTTACCCGATCTCGCTTGTCATGCTTGGCGAGCGGGAATTCCTGGTGGCGGCGAACGATTCCAGCTTTGGGACGGCGACCGGGGTCGTGCTTTTGCGCTACACATATTCCGCGGATACGCCCGCGAAGCCGGATAAGGAGCTAAGGGTGTATTCCCTGTATGAAAGCAAGGAGATGCGGCAGGCCATCACGCATTTCCAGAAGGATCGCGCGGACGTCTATGTGAATTATGAGACGGCCCTGTCCGAGGAAAACGGCGTGACCCTTTCCGACGCGTTAAAGACGCTGACGACGGAGATCATGGCGGGAAAAGGCCCGGATGTGCTGATCCTGGACGGGATGCCCGTGCAGTCCTATATCGAGAAGGGGATTTTGGAAGATCTGTCCGGGCTGATCCCGGAGGGGGATTATTTTGACCGGATCCTTTCCGCGTACCAGGGGGAGGATGGGAAAATATGCGCGGCCCCGGCGCGGTTTTCCATCCCGATGGCGCAGGCGGCGTCCGGAACGTATGCGGAAGGGGAGAGCTTTTTGGAATTTACGGCGCAGGCGGGCGTCCTTTCCGGCCTGGACCCGCGGGAGACGGTAGAAAAATTCTGGTATGGCAGCGGCGCGTCCTGGAAGAAGGAAGACGGGACGTTGGACGAGGCGAAAGTGCGGGAATTTTTGGAAAATCTGAAAAACGCCTACGGGGAATACGAAGGCGGCGGGGAAGAGAGCGGGAACGAAGCGGAAGAAGAGGAAGCGGGGGATCGCGCGCTCAGGATATCCAGGGGCGGATACAGCCTGGCAAGCGGGAAAGCGAAAGCCAATGCTGGGCTGTTTTACGGAGATGGAGATTATGATTTCCTGCTGGCGGTCAATCAGATGATCGGGGACGGGCAGCTGGGCCTGATCCCGGGGCAGGCGGAACGCGTTTTCGTGCCGCTGATGGTTTTGGGGATCAGCAGCCAAAGCGCGCAGAAAGAGATCGCGGGGCAGTTTGTCTCGTACATGTTCTCGAAGGAGGCGCAGGGCTTTTCCCAGGGGGGCGGGCTTCCGGTGGAAAAGGAGGCGTTCCGGGATTCCAATGACGGACATGAGTATGGCGGGCTGGAGGAGCTTGTCATGGTCAGCGGCGTAGACGAGGACGCGCGGGTCAGCTATGCCATGCGGCCGCGCACGGAAGAGGAAATGAAGTGGCTGACCGATCTGGCGGAATCCTTGGAGACGCCTGCGCTCTGCGACGGGGTGATCCAGGACGTCGTGGCGGAGGAAGGCGAAAAGGCGCTGAAAGGGGAGTGCAGCGTCGACGAGGCGGTGAATGCCATCCTGCAGAAAACGAGCCTCTACCTGGCGGAGTAAGGAAACAGGGGCGTCCGGGCGGCCCGAAGGAGAATGGAAGGGTTGTCCGGGGGCGGCTCGGCTGTTCGGAAGGAATGCTCAGGCAGCCCGAAGGAGAATGGAAGGGTTGTCCGGGAGGCGTGTGTGGATGTGAGGGAGAGGCGTCCGGGGCGGCCTGGATCTTGGAATGGAAAGCGAGGGATGGAAATGGCGGGGAAGCGGATGACAAGGAAGGGCGCGCGCGGATTTTTCTGGATCCTGCCGAGCTTCCTGGGAGTCCTGGCCTTTTATCTGGCCCCTTATGCGGACGTTGTCCGGCGTTCTTTTTTCGGGGCTGTCAACGGGCAGTTCGCGGGGTTGGAAAATTACCGCACAGTGTTTGGAAATCCGGCGTTTTTGCTGGCCGTGAAAAATACCCTGCGCTTTACGCTCGTGTGCATCCCGCTGCTGGTTGCGGCGGCGTTAGCCTGCGCCGTCTTGTTGTTCCGCAGCAAATACGGCGGCGTGATCAAGAGCGCGTTCCTGATGCCGATGGCGCTTCCGGCTGTTTCCGTGGCCCTGATGTGGCGGATGCTGTTCCATCCCAACGGGCTTTTGAACCAATGGCTCTCCCATTTGGGCGTGGCGGGCTGCGACTGGATGAATACGAAATACGCGTTCTGGGTTCTGGTGGCAAGTTATGTCTGGAAAAACCTGGGGTATGATATCGTGCTGTGGATGGCTGGGCTGTCCGGCATTTCTGAGAGCATCTATGAGGCCGCCCGGGTGGACGGCGCGGGGGAATGGCAGTGCTTTGTCAAGATCACGCTGCCCAACTTGAAGCCTTCGTTTTATACGATCACCGTGCTTTCTTTCCTGAACTCTTTTAAAGTGTTCCGGGAAGCGTACCTGGTGGCGGGGGATTACCCGAACGAGAGCATTTATATGATGCAGCATTTGTTTAACAACTGGTTCCGGGAATTTTCTTTTGACAAGATGGCTGCGGCTGCGGTGTCGGAGAGCGTCGTGCTGCTTGCGCTCATCCTGCTGCTGCAAAAGGCGTGGGACGGGGCCGGGGAAGAGGAAAAAAAGCTGGCGCGCAAGAGCCGGAAAACGGGAGGCAGCGGCGGAAGGCTTGGGGTGAAAAGGCGTGGGAAAAAGTAAGGCGAGAAAGGGGAGCGGAAGGCTTGAAGTGGAAAGGCATAGGAAAAAGTAAGAGGAAATGGAAGGAGGCGATGGGAGGCTTGAAGTAGAAAGAAATGGAAAAAGGCAAGGAAGGAAAATGGAAGGAAAATGGAAGGAGGCGATGGGAGATTGAAGTGGAAAGGCATGAGAAAAAACAGGGCAGGAAAGGGGAAAAAAGCCGGGGAGATTTTCTTGCGCGCGATTTTGGCGGCGGCCGCATTTATGGCGCTGTATCCCGTATTTTTCCTGCTTGCCGGGTCGCTCATGGGAAATGACGAGCTGCTGCGGGATCTTGGGCCTGTGATCGTGGGGGAAGGCGGGCAGGCGGCGTTCCCGCTTTTGCCAAGTTACCCGACGCTGCGTCATTATGTGGAAATTTTGCTGGATACGCCGGAGTTTTTTGTGATGTTCTGGAACTCGGTCAAGATCACGGCGGGCGTCCTGATCGGGCAGTTGCTGGTGGGAACGATGGCGGCCTGGGGATTTGCGAAATATGATTTTCCGGGGAAAAAAGCGCTGTTTTTGCTTTATCTGGTCTTGATGCTGATGCCGTTCCAGGTTTTGATGCTGTCGGATTACCTGGCGCTGGACAAAATGGGCCTGACGGACAGCTTGTGGGGGATCATCCTGCCAGGCGCGTTTTCGACGTTTCCGGTGTTCTTGATGTATCGGTTTTTCCGGGAAATCCCGGACAGCCTGATCGAGTCGGCGAAGCTGGACGGCGCGACGGATTGGCAGTTGTTTTGGCATATCGCCCTGCCGATGGGGTCGTCCGGGATCATCGCCGCCATGGTCTTGGGGTTTTTGGAATATTGGGGGCTGATCGAGCAGCCGCTGACCTTTTTGAAGGAAAAAAGCCTGCTCCCGCTTTCCGTGTTCCTGCCGGATATCACGGCGGCGGATCAGGCCGGGGCGGCGTTTGCGGCGTCGGTCCTTGCGTTTGTGCCTGCGATCCTGGTATTTTTGGGCGGTCAGGATTATTTGGAGCAGGGGATCATGGCAGGCGCAGTGAAAGAGTAGGCATGAGCCTGCGGCCCTGGCGCGCAGAGAGAGCAGACCGCGCGGGGCAGTGAGCAGAAAGGCATGAGCCTGCGGCCCCGGCGCGCAGAGAGAGCAGACCGCGCGGGACAGTGAGCAGAAAGGCATGAGCCTGCGACTCCGGCGCGCAGAGAAAGCAGACCGCGCGGGGCAGTGAGCAGAAAGGCATGGGCCTGCGGCCCCGGCGCGCAGAGAAAGCAGACCGCGCGGGACAGTGAAAGAGTAGGAGAGTTGCAATGGACAGGAAAAGAATAGCTGGCGCGTCCGCCGCCCTCATGGCGGTGATGCTTGTGTTTACCCTGTTGTCCAGGGCGCTGGACGGGGCGGCGATGGCGCGCGTGGAAACAGTGCGGATCGGGACGGGGGAGATCCGGCATACGGTGTCTGGGAGCGGCCAGGCAAAGGCCGGGAAGGAGATCGCGGTATATACGGAAAGCGGGCAGCGGGTAAAGGAAATCTGCGTGGAAGAAGGGCAGGCCGTGGAGAAAGGGGAAACGCTCTTTCGCGTAGACATGGACGAGCTGGCAGAGCAGATCCTGGCGTTGGGTCAGGAGGTGGAAAAATTAAGGCTGCAAAACCAGGACGCCGCTAATGCCGATGCGCTTGCGCAAAAAAGCCAGGAGACGGCAAGGCGGCGCGCCCGGGAGGATTACGACGCGGCCGCCGCAAACGGGGAGGAAGCGGTTCAGAAGGCGAAAGCGGACTGGGACGCCGCGCAGGCGAAGCTGCAGGCGTTTTTGGAGAAAGCCGGGGCGGGAAGTCCCGGGGATGAGAGCGGAGATGCGGCAGGAAACTCCGGGAACGAAAGCGGGGCCGGGACGGGAAGCCTTGGGGATGAGAGCGGAGCTGCGGCAGGAGACTCCGGGAACGAAAGCGGAGCCGGGGCGGGAAGCCTCGGGGATGAGAGCGGAGATGCGGCAGGAGACTCTGGGAACGAAAGCGGAGCCGGGAAAGAGGATTCCGGGAAAGGGGAAAGCCTGGAGGATGGCGCGGATGCGCCTTTGCGGAGGGAAACGGAGCGCAGGGCAGACAAGGCAGGCAGGAATAATGGAGACAGCCCGGATACAGGCGGGAGCAATGCGGACGGATCAGATACAGACGGGATTAATGCGGGAAGTTTGGATGCAGGCGGGAGCGATGCGGACGGATCAGATACAGACGGGATTAATGCGGGAAGTTTGGATGCAGGAGCGATCCTGGAAGGAAGCCGGGAAATGGCAGGGATGGAAAGAACCGCCGGGGATCAGGACTATGAGGCGCGGAAGGCGACTTTAGAACAAGAAGTGGAAGAGGCGAAGGCGGCGTATGAAGCGGCAGTCTCAGAACGCGACAGCGCGGTGAAGTCCGCGATGCGTGCCATGGAGGACGCCGACGCCCAGCCTGCGCCGGACAGCGTTGCAAAGCAGGGAGAGATCGCCCTGCGGCAGCAGGAGCTTGCGCTTGGGAAGCTTCAGGCCCTGCAGGAAGCGGAAGGGAAGGTCGCAGCCCCGGCAAATGGCGTCGTGACGAGGATCGACGTTGCGACGGGGGATTTTACGACGGATGGGACAGCGGTCTTGCTGGCGGACGTTTCCGGCGGGTGCAGGCTGGTTGTTTCCGTGGATCGGTCGGAGGAGGATTATGTGGCCGCGGGGTGCGAAGTGACGATCCGCCAGCCGGGGAGCAGTGAGGAGATCACAGGGTACACAGTGTCCGGTGTTGCGGAAAATAAAACGGATCGGACGCTGCTGGACGTTTCCGTTGATCTGCCTGAAGGCGTCCTTGAGCCGGGGATGGCTGCTGATGTCGAGATTGTCCACAAATCGGAAAATTATGCCGCGATCCTGCCGATCCAGGCGGTACATGAAGGGCAAAACCGATATTATGTGCTGGCGCTGCAGGAGGAGCGGAGCGTCCTCGGGACGGAGCTTGTCGCAAAGCGTTATGAAGTGGAAGTCTTAGAAAAGAACAGCGAATATGCCGCGATCGCTGACGGCGCGCTGACGGCAGATCAGGAAATTGTCAGCAGCTCTACCAGGGCGATCGGCGATGGCAGCCGGGTGAGAAGGGACGAAGAATGAGGAGAGGGATCAAGAAGGAAACGGGAAACAGCGGGAGACGCGAAAGAGGGTCTTTCGGGAAAAACATGGCGATCAGGGGCATTGCCAAAAAATACGGGTCAGCGGCGTTCGCCGCGGGGATCGGCCTTTTGCTGTTTTTCCAGGCGGCTTCCTTCTGGGGCGGCCTTTCCGCAACAAAAGAGAGCGTGCGGCTTCGCCTTGCGCAGCCGATGAGCGTCCGGGAGGCGGCGGCCGCGCTGGATCGCGCGGGTCAGGAAGAAGGGCGGGAAAAGGACGGCGGGCTGCCGGGTTTTTGCATCTGGGGCGAAGAAAAAGATGCGTTGCTGGAAAACGTTTCGCTTGGCCGTACGGCCCAGGCGGATGCGGTCGTGCTGTGCGGCGATCCGGAACTCGCGCTGCCGGGATGCCGCCTGCCCGCGCAAGGCGACGGGGACGGATGCGTCGTGGATGAGGCGGCGGCATGGGACTTGTTTGGGGACAAGGACGTCGTAGGAAAAGAAGTTCGATGCGAGGGGCAATCTTATGTTGTCCGGGAAGTCATCCCGGGAGAGAGGGGGCTGATCGCATGGCAGGCCGACCTTGGCGGGATTTTGAAGGATACGGGAAGCAGCGCGGCAGGCTCCGGCGCGTCTGATCCCGAAGCAGATGCGGGAGGCGAGTACGCCTCTGGTTTCAGGACGGCAGGTTTTACAGGCGCGTCTGATTCCGGAGCAGATGCGGGAAGCGGATACGCCTCTGGTTTCAGCGCGGCAGGCTCCGATGCGTCTGATCCCGGTACAGATGCGGGAGGCTGGATCGCAGCCGATCCCGGAGCAGATGCGGGAAGCGGATACGCGGGGGAGGGGATTCTGGCGGGATCGGAAGAAAAGATATTCAGCCGCGTTACGATCAGGAATGAAGAAGGAGAGGAAGAGAGCGTCCTTTGCGAGGAATGGGAAAGCCGGACAGGAAGGCCCGCAGAGATCCTGGATCTGACGATGCTGCGCGGGATCGCTGGTTTTTGCGTGCTGTTGTTTCCTGTGACCGTATGCGTCTTTTCACTGTCCTGGCTGTACCGCTGCTGCTGGAAAACGGGAGGGACGCAGGGGAAACTTGCTGCCGCTATGGCTGGGGCCGTCATATGCCTGATCCTGGCGGCGGCGTTGAGGGCCAGGGTGGAGATCCCGTTCGATTATATTCCAAGCCGCTGGTCTGATTTTTCATTTTGGGCGAAGCTGTGGGAAGAAAAGAAGGCGGCGGCAGCCATGTTGTGGGAAGCGCAGAAATCCTCCCTGGACGGCGAATGGGCGGCCCAGTTTGCAAAAAGCGCGGGATGCGGGCTTTTGGCGGAGGCTTTTTTGAACTTTTCCATCTTGCAAAGCATATAAATTTTTTTGGTTTTTTGGCGATCTGTTCCCAGGCGGAACGTGATGGGCCAGGAAGTGAAGCTGCCTGCACAGTTTGACTTTAAGGGGGGATTGTTCTACAATATCCTTAAATGAAGCCTGCGGGCGGCAGGCGGACAGGAGGATGGGAAATTGAAGATAAGAAGCACATGGATCGTTCTTTTTGTTATGCTGGTCGGGCTGATCATTGGGACGGTGATCGGAAGTTACTGCGGCGGGATATCGGCGCTGAGCTGGCTGAATTACGGGCAGGTATTTGGGCTGACAAGCCCGCTTGTGCTGGACTTGGGGGCGGTTTCCCTGACGCTCGGGCTGACGATCAAGATCAATATAGCGAGCATCATTGGCATTGCGCTGGCATTTTTGTTTTATAAGCTGGTAGTGCGCTAAAAGAGAAGATGCGGGCCGATGCCGCGGTATTTTATGATGGCGTATGGGAGGCTGCCGCAGGGGATGGGCGCGGCCTATTCCCGTACGTGTTCCAGCGCTGAACGTTGTGCGAAATACAACGATTATGACCAAGGGATGGGCGCGGCCTATTCCCGTACGTGTTCCAGCCCCTGCGCGATGATCGTGAGGACATGGGAATCCAGCAGGGAATAGTAGACTGTTTTTCCATCCCTGCGGTTTTTGACCAGGCGGTTCTGCTTTAAGATGCTAAGCTGATGGGAAATGGCGCTCTGCGACATGCCAAGCTCCTCGGCGATGTCGTAGACGCATTTTTCCCGGTCAACCAGCGCATACATGATCTGCAGCCTGGTCGGCGTCCCAAATATTTTAAAGAGTTCTGCTAATGCTTCAAATTCATTTTGGTTCATGGGGGATTCCTTTGCATGGTTTGACGCCTGCGCGTTTGCTTTCAGTTTCATCTGGGGCTTATCTTACCATAAAATCCGGGGATTTTCAAGAAGGGCGTTGGGATCGGAATTCTTAAAAATGGCTGTTGTCCGAGTTATGGAGAACAGCCATTTTGATATAAGGAATGATCCTATGGGAGAATCTTTCACTGAAAATTCAATAGGGGATCCTCATGTTTTTTAGAAATCCCTCAACATTAGAAGCTGTGTTTGCAGATTCATCCGTCAAAAGCCCATCATCCGTCAAAAGCGGCGTATCGAGAACCGACTTAACAGAAACGGCTGTGCTTGCGCAGGAGGCGATTGCCTGTTTGGAGGCGTTGGAATAAGCCTTGTAATCGTCTCCCTCTGTTTTTACGATGTCTTCCATCTTATAGATCAGGGGGAGAAAATAGGAGTCCAACCGGGCGAGGAGATTGTAAAACATATAAGTTCGCCTTCGGATTGTTTCGCATTGCAGGGACGCCGTATTGAGCTGAGACGCGATCTGGAGGGCTTCCGCTTTGTTGGTGCGCGCCTGATCGAGTTTTTTGTTTGCGGAAGAGCCTGTGACCAGGCCCATCACGGCAAGGGCAGGCCCTGCCACAAGCGCGCCGAGGACGATGACCCCTCCGGCCATGCCAAGGCCGCCCGCCGCCAGAGATCCGCCCCCGAAAAACGCCAGCGTCGCATTTGTGGCCGCCGCGCCGTGCAAGGCGGCTATCGCGGTTCCGGTTGACGCGTACGCCAAGGACTGGGCTGCGCCGTATGCTCCGAAAGCGGTCAATGCCCCGCCCGCAGTTCCGGCGATTGCCCCGCCCGCCAGAGAGCCAGCGAAGTTTATCATGGTCTTCATCTCGGCAAATTCTGTTTCATCTACATGGAGACGATGAAGCTCGTCAAGCCCTTCGGTTTCTTTAAAGTCCACATTTTTTATTTTGGTGAATGTGTCGAGGAACTGCGTCATGGAAGTGTTCAGCACAAACAGTTTCTCGCTGCCTAAATGAGAAAGCGAATTTCCGCATGCTTTTCGCTGAAGGTTGACCAGTTTTGTGGCGTCGTTCACGATCTCATTGGCGCTTTTGTTGATATTATGGGCGTTGACGGTATCAATGCTGGCTTTTGCTGTTTTCCCGATGCCAAACGCCCCCGTCGCCGCGGCGACGCCAAGAAACAATAACGGTAATGGCATAGTATTTTTCTCCTCCCGCCTCAAAGGGCAATCAAATCTTTCACGCTCTCAAAGATCACGTTTTTTCGGTTGGCAAGCTCATTGACCATGGCATCGATCGTCAGATACGGCCTGTCTGTCGTCTTGATCCAGGAAAGCTCTTTCTCCAGATCCATAAGGGCCAGGATGCTGCTTTCCATTTCCAGGAATACGGACTTGTCAATATTCAACTTGCGCACGATGTGCTTTAGAAGCCTTCGCTCTGTCTCATCGTAGCTTTCGTCGCTGTAAGCGACGGTCAGCAAATCCCAGATCAGAAGCTTTGGGGTAATAAAAGCGTTCTCTGTCTGGACGGACGGGGAAAGCGCGAATGCGACGCCGTCCTGCAGAACGTCGTAATAGTCTTCCGGGTCAATCGCCTTATCCATCTGGTTTTTGCATTCTTTTACGATCTGCTCTTTGTTTTCCGCGAAATCCGGATCTGATTCCGCACCGATCGCGTCAAATTTCTCTTCTTCGCTGTGGAAGACTTCGCCGTCCGCAGCCATCAGGTAATAGATTACTTTTATGGCGTTTCGCGTGGAGATGGCCTCGGCTGCCAGAGGATCGGCGGTGTTTTCCGGCTCGGTTTTGCGGAGTTTTTTCTGGAACATTTCTTTGGCTTTTTCTGGAACTTTGATCTCCGGGGCTTTGATCTCCAGAAGCTTCGCATTCTGCGCCGAGGCTTTGACGGAGTCTACCGCATCGTGCAGCGATGTGAGAATGCCTTTCTTTTTTTCTTTATCGGTTTCCTTTTTTCCCATTTGTACAGCCTCCGATCATAGTGTGAATGGAATGTCCGATTCCATCAGCTCGTCAAATTCTTTCTGATCCGTAAATTGCGGTTTTCGCCCAAGAACCTTCTGGATCATGAGGTTTCCGCGTATGACAAGGACGGAATCGTTTGAGGCCAGCCCCTGTTGCATATAGTCGAAGCCCGACAGGAACTCCGAGATATCCTCTGCCAGATAGTTGGATACTTTTTCTTCAAGCTTTGCCTTGAAGTCTTGAAGCTGTGCCAGGAATAGAGAGGATTTTTCCTCGGACAGGAGCATCTTCTCGTGGATCAGCTGCGTTTCTTTTTTCTCAAGGGATACTTCCTTCACGACCGCAAGCACGGCCCTGCCCGCGCCGACGTAGTTGAGCCTTGTGACAAAACGTCCGGAAAATAACACCCAATTTCCCCCGGACTCGATTGCGGCATGGATGGCGGCATCGGCGGTATCGGCAATTGTGAAGGTCATGGAAGCGATCGTGACCATCCGCACTACAGTCCGATTGCGGAAGGGAAAGATCCGATCCCAATGCAGGTTTCTGATGTCTTGCGGCTTGTCCAGCTTGGCACTTCTCAATTCCATTGCGAGCCGACGGATGAAATAAAACGCCCTGACGGCGCATTCGTTTAGGGGGACGGGAATTGCCTGGCGTCCGATGTGATGCGCGGCTCCAAGCTCTGTCCGAAGGTCGAACTTGTGCGGGATCCGTTTGCCGTCCATATCCCTTTCCCCAAGTAACGTGCCGTTAAACAGCTTGGATATCCAAACGGAAAATTCCTTATGCCCGTTGTCATCCATTTTTTGAAACAGCGGTGTGGCTGCAAGCTCTTTCAAGAGGGAAACGAGCGGGCCGGGCAATCCCGTCCCAAAGCTTCCCTTCATCACGGAACCTGACGAGCCGGCCAGGTCGCTCGCCAGATGGAACGACCAGTTGACGATGCCGAATAGGAACTTTTCCGGAATGTCCTTCCCGATCAAGAGAAGTCCTTCTTCGTTCAGATCGACGGCTTGAAATGCCCCGGCGGCGTCGGTCCCGTAAACTTTTCCTGTGAACTGCGTCAGAATGGAACACGCCAGGCCCACGGGCGTTGGATGATGGGAAAAATCCCGGAGGTGATGTTGGAGGCCGCCGCCAAATTGGGCTGTCGCCTTATCCGCCGCAATGGGAAATTTGTCTTCCAGATATTTTATCGCGCCTGCGGGCGTGTCGCCGCCATAGCCTTGTGTCCTAGCTGCTTTCATCACGAAGGCGCTTGCTTTTTCATTGCCCCATTGGTCGGCTTCTTCCAGCTTGAACTCGCCCACGAAAATGCTGTCGGCCATGCCGGCAAGAATGCCGCTGCCAACAGCCACGGCGTAATCCGTCCGGTCTGCGCTGCTGGCGTATTGCGCCAATTCCAGATCGATCTTTTGGAGCGCCTGGTTGATCTCGTTGAGGCTGGCATCCCGCGGTCCTTCCGCGGAAACGGCCAGTTCTGCCGAAATGATCTCTTCCTTAGAGCAGCGTTCTTCCTCCGCCCGCTTTTTTTGAATCGTATAAGAGCCGTCGATGATCCCACGATACTGCGCAGAGTTCGCCCATTCGTAACATTCGTAGGCGCGCGTCGCCATTCTCGGATGGTCTTCTTCTTGCACCAGCGTTTGTTCAAGAAATTGATTGGGCCTCGAATCATTGACGAACGCCTTGAGATCCAGGGCTTGTTTTAAGAACTCGGCCCGGTCGATGTTTTCGTCATATCCATGCACCCGAAGGAGAACATCGACCGTTTTTTCCGCGCTCTTATCGCAAAGAACGGAGGCGCGGTCCGCTGACAGCTCGCTGCATCTGTCCCAAAACAGCAGAGCCCGGATCAGGGCGGGAGTTAAGAATTTCCGGATCGCGGGAATCAGGGCCAGGGGACTGTTGTCAATCCCGTCAAGGAGCTGGACGGCGATTGAGTGGTAGAGGGAATGCTTGCAGGCGATATGCCCGCATTCATGCGCTAAGACGCTTGGCAGCAGGTCAGGCGGCAGCTTCTTGACAAGTTTGGAAGTCAGAAAGATATAAGGCTGGACGCTTCCGCCAGTCGCCGCGTTCATGGCTTTTGACTTTACATAATACAGTTCCGGCACAGGGATGCCAAGCTGGTCGCAGACAGGCGGGAGCAGATGGTAGATCTCCGGCATCTGTTTGTCGCTTAGGCGAATCGCGGATGAGAGAAAATGGAACTTGGCGGCTTTTTCGTCGTAGTTGGCATGGTAGGCTTCTAGCAACTTTGTGAATTTAGGAAATGTGTTCAATGCGGCCGTCGCTTTTCGGTCAAGGTCGTGCATATATAGTTTGGGATCGTATGGCATGGCGTCACCTGCTTTCCATAGTTTTATCCGATGGGATTATTATTTTCAGGATCGGGGACAAACTCAACGATATCGTCCAGCTTGCAGTCGAGCGTGGTGCAGAGCTTCTCCAGCACATTGACGCGGACATCCTCGTTTCGTCCGAGCTTAGCCATCGCGTTTGTGCTGATTCCGGCAAGATGGGTCAATTCCGTTTTATTGATGCGCTTGTCAATCATCAGCTTCCAAAGTTTATTATAATTAGCCGACATATAAGGCTCTCCTTTGCTTGCGTTGCCAAACGGCTATGCTTATGGTCATATGATATCATGTTTTGATGCAATATTCAAGTATTTCTTGAAAAACTCAAGATTTTTAGAGGGGGGGGATAACAGTTCAGTCTTCCGGCTTGAGCTGGATAAAAAAGTTATTGTCAAAACGCCGAAATTTTTTATTGCCCTTTTGCAGGGTTTTCCACAAAATGATGATTGGAGTTTGTGTTTTTTGTCAAAATCGTCCTTGTAAACCATACAGACACATATTATAATATAAATAAATATGAGATAGGAGTGGCATTATGGAGAAAGCTTTTGAGGAACTGCAAATCAAGGATGATTTTATGTTTAGTGTTATCATGAGAAATCCGAAGTTTTGCAAACCATTTTTGGAGCGGGTACTTGGAATAAAGATATCCCGTATTGAATATCCGAAATCGCAGGAGACAATTGATATCTCTGCAGATGCTAAAAGTGTCCGGCTTGACATTTATGCAGAAGATGGAAACAATACAGTTTACAATATTGAAATGCAGACAACGGAGAATCGGAATCTGCCAAAGAGAACAAGATATTATCAGGGTATGATCGATCTGAATATTTTGGAAAAGGGAGAAAACTACAAGGATTTGAAACGAAGCTTTGTTATTTTTGCCTGTACGTTTGATTTGTTTGGTGAAGGGCGCAAAACGTCCAGTGGACGTTTGTTCTGCGCGGACCGGAACGGAGTGGAGACGGCATATTTATACATTTGAGAACCGTTGCCTTCAGAATCCGGAATTAGGCCTTGGCGA
>CANQTH010000055.1 GCA_947626795.1 uncultured Lachnospiraceae bacterium | reverse complement strand
GACGAAAACAAGAAGTATGCCGACGAAAACAGGAGATACGCTAACGAAAACAAAAAGTATGCCGACGAAAACAAAAAGTATGCCGACGAAAACCGAAAATACGCCAGCGACCTCTTGCGATACATCAGCGAAAATGAGGAACTCAAGAAACGCATCGCAGAGTTGGAAGCGAGACAATCCACACAATGACCCTCATCTCACTTCCCGGCTCGCCGCCAGGATTCCAAACGGTAACAGTTCAGCCTTCGGCCTCACAGTTACGGAATCCGGCTCTTTGCCTTCGGCAAAGAGCCGGATTCCCACTCGGCAAAATTTATACATTCTTACGGACTTTGCAGCAAGTGCAAAGTCCTGGGCGGAACTGTTACCCCAAACGCACATCTTTTCTTTCGCCGGGTGCCTTACCCCTTCTTCCGGATAAAGATCAGCCCGAACGCCCCGACGCCGCAGTTGCTTGAGACAGTGGCCGAGGCCTTCTGCAGGACGACCTGCTCGAATTTCACGTACTTTTCCACTTCCTCTAACAGCTCATCCACCTGGTGCGCCGTACAGCCGGCGTACGTAAAGAACAGCAGGCGCGTGTCGATCTGCTTGCTGTGGTGCAAGATCTGCTTCACGTACTTCCGGCTTGCCTTCTTCATGTTCCCGATCTCCATTTTCCAGGCCGTCAGCTTGTTCTGGCTCATGCGCAGGACAGGGCGCAGGCTTAACGCCTGGCAAGCCCGATAGACCGCGCGGCTCAGCTTCTCATTGCGGTAAAGGTTCTCTGTCGTCTGGACGATGAAGCTCGTGCTGACGCTGTTCTTAAACTGCTCCAGCGAAGCGCAGATCTCCGGCACGCTCTTCCCCTCTTCCGCAAGCGCGGCCGCATGGAGGACGAGCAGCCCGTGGCCGCTGCTGATGTGGGCGGAATTTACGACCGTGACGTTGTCAAAACTCTTGCTCGCCGCAAGCGCGTTCGGATACGCCTCGCTCAGCGAGCTGGTCGCCGTGATATGCAGCACCTGCTCCGCGTCTTCCAAAACATCCGCGAAGAAATACTCGTATTCCGAAGCCGGGGCGGCCAGGGAGCGCGCGTAATTGCCCTCTTCCTTCAGATAATCCAGCAGGCTGTCCGAAGACACCTCGAACAAGTCGCTGAACCGCCCTTCCTTCGTATAAATATACAAATGCATCAGCCGGATCTGCATCTTTTCCAGCCACTCCTTTGGCAAGTCGCAGATGCAGTCCGCCGTGATGGCGATCCGCCGTTTTTTCGCATTGGACGACTGCTTGATCGCATTTTCCATGCCTTCCGTGCCGTCGTCTTCCTCCGTCGTGTCCTCCACCACTTCAGGCGGCAGGTACTTCAGCAGGGCGGCCTCTAAGAGCGCGGAATTGATCGGCTTCGCCAGATACCCGTCAAATCCCATGTCCCGGTACACCTGCTCGGCGTTGCTCATGATGTTCGCCGTCAGGGCAAGCGTCGGAACCTTCTGGCAGTATCCCTTAGCCTGCGAACGGACCGCCTTCAGCGTCTCCTCGCCATCCATTTCCGGCATCATGTGGTCCATCAAGATCACATGGTAATGCTGCGTCGCCGTCATCTTCAGGCACTCCCGCCCGCTCGCCGCCGTATCTACCTGGATCTTCGTGCCGCGCAAAAGCTTGGTCGCCACCATCCGGTTCATGCTGTTGTCGTCCACCACCAGGACGCGGGCGTTCGGTGCCAGGAAACTCTGCTTGTAGCGCGAACGCTGGCTCATCTTCCTCTGCGCCGCGAAATTGATCACGCCGATCGGCTGCACGCTGACGATCTTCTGCTCCAATTCCACTGTAAATACGGAACCCTTATGGTACACGCTGTCCACGTAGATCCGGCCGCCCATCATCTCCACAAGCTGCTTGGAGATCGTAAGCCCAAGCCCCGTCCCCTCGATGTTGCGGTTCTCTTTTTCATCCACGCGCTTAAAAGAGCGGAACAGGTTCTCCAGGTTCTCCTTGCGGATGCCGATCCCGGTATCCGCCACCGATATGCGCAAAAGGACGGTATCCGCCGCCGTCCGCTCCCCCTTCGCCGAGAGCGTGACGGATCCCTCCCGCGTATACTTCACGGCATTTGTCAGGATATTTGTGATCACCTGCTTGATCCGCACCTCGTCCCCATAGAGCATCGATGGGATCTCCCGGTCGATATTCACCTTAAATTCCAGCTCCTTTTGATGCGCGCGGATCCAGATCAAATTCACGATGTCGCTGAACATGACGCTGACCTCGTACTGCGTCGGCACAATGTCCATCTTCCCGGACTCCAGCTTGGACAGATCCAAAATATCATTGATCGTCGTCAGGAGCATCTTGCTCGCATTCTGGATATTGATGGAATTTTCGGCGATCTCGTCCGAAACGTCCTCGCGGAGCGTCATCTCGTTCAGCCCGATGATCGTATTGATCGGCGTCCGGATCTCATGGCTCATATTGGCGAAAAAGGTGTCCTTGGAGCGGGCGATCTGCTCGATCTCCTCCTTCTGCTTCTCAATGATGTCCCGGTCATTCTGATACGTCGTCGTCTGCACCTTTATGAAGAACCCGATCATGCAGCTCACGCAGATCAGCGTGACAAACGAATCCGCAAAGCTGAAAAACCGGCTCGCCGCAGGGGACAGCACGTTCGGGAAGTTGCAGCTCACATGGTAGGTGATGAAAAAAGAAACGAGCGACATGGCCAGCGCAATATAAAATTCCTTCCCCTGGAACAGCAGGAATATGTATACGATCCCAAGCACCAGCCAGATGGGCGTGCCGCTCTCCATTCCCGCGCTCAAGATAAAGATCGCCGGGAATATCACCACGTTCAGCACGACGGCCAGAATCCAGGAAGCCAGCCTTGTCTTCCGGTACTTGATCGTAAGCCAGAAACAGACGCCGGACACGAGCAGCATGGCCAAAAGCGGCAGCATCACGCGCGGATCCGCGCCCAGCAGGACGCGCCCCATGCCGATGATGGACGCGAGGAACTCCAGCGCCATCCCGACGCGGACGAGCCGTTCCTCCAAGCCCAGCTCTTTATCAAACAGCGTGTTGATCAATGCATGTAATCTCTTCATCCCGCGACACCTGACCTTTCCTCCCAGGCGCCCAATGTCTCGGCCGCCCCCAGGAAATCAAATTCATCGACCCGGTCCCTGACCGCCTCTGCCATCTCCGCCAGCCCAAGCCCGCCGTCAGGACATCGGGCCAGGCCGTCCAAAATCTCTTCTATCCCTTCGCCCTCAAAGCTATCCAGCTTTTCCTTCAGCTTCGCGATCTGGCCGCCGACCCACGCGCGGTCCACTTCCGGCGCGCCCGCCTCTTCGTCCGGCTCGCCCGCCTCGCCATCCGACACGCCTGCCTCTTCGTCCGGCACGCCTGCCTCCCTGTCCGGCTCGCCCGCCTCTTTGTCCGGCGTCCCCGGCGCATCCGCCTGCTTCCCCTCCGGGCAAACGAACGCGTTTCCTTCCAAAGCCTCCAAAAGCTCCCCGTACCGCTCCATGAACTCCCCGTGATGCTCTAAGATATAGTCGATGCGGTCTTCCTTCCCCGCCATCTCAAGGCCCAAGGCCTGCTCCGCCAGCTCGTTCGCGCCGATCCCCTTGGAATTGCCCTTCAGCGCATGGACCGTGATCACATAATTCTTCCAGTCCTCTTCCTGGAACATCTGCGTCAGCTTCTCGCGGCGTTCCCCGCCTTCCTCGCAATAAATGGAAAGGATCTCCTGGAACCCTTCTTCGTCCCCGCAATACGCGATCCCCTGCTTTGTGTCGATCCCCGCCAGCTCCAACTCGTCAAAGGCCTTCTTTGTCCTGTCCTCCTTGGATTCTTCCATGGGCGCGGACGCCTCCTGCGCGGTCGCGAAACTTTCCTTTTCCTCCCCGGCTTCTTTCCCGCGCCCAGCCGGGCCGGACGCCTCCGCCTGATGGCCCTCCACGATGATCTGCTTCTGCGGCAGGATATAGCGGCGCAGCAAACGTTCCAGCACGCTAAGCTCGATCGGCTTGGCGATAAAGTCGTCAAATCCTTCCGAAAGGAACATTTCGCGCGCCCCGCCTATGGCGTTCGCCGTAAACGCGATGACCTTCAGGCTCTGGAAATACAGCCCCGGTTTCTGCCGGATCTTGTGGAGCGTCTCCACGCCGTCCATCTCCGGCATCATATGATCCAGGAATACGCAGTCAAATTCCATCTCGTCCAGCTTCTCAAGTGCCTCTTTCCCGCTGCCCGCCATCGTCACTTTGATCTGATACGGCAGCAGGAGCCTTGCCATGACTTTTAAGTTCATCACGTTGTCGTCCACGACCAGGACGTGCGCGCTCGGCGCGATAAAATGCTTGTGCGTCGTCAGATGCTGCTCATGCTCGTCGGCCTGCGCCACCTTCTGCCCGTTAAACACGGCGGCTATGGACAGCACCGTGAACGGCTTGTAGATGCGCAGCATATTCCGCCCGGCCATCGACTCCTGGTCGTAATCCAGGATCAGCACGGCCGTGACGTCCTCCGAAAGACGATCGAAAAACTTCTTATCCTCGCAATACTCTTCCCAACTGATAAAGATATGGGTATAATCCTCCCGCTCCATCCTCCGCTTCAATTCCTGGAGGTTGCGGCAGATCCGGATCAGGATCCCGAACTGCTCCACGATGTGGCGGATGCATTTCTCATACCCTTCCCGCACGACGGAATAATTGTATTTTTCCATATTAATATAGCACGCGGCGAAAATGCGGCTTTTATTCTTGATCGAGACGATCGGCGTCTCGTCCAACACTTTGAGCGGAACGGCGAACTTGAACTCGCTCCCCACCCCAAGGGCACTCTCCACGGAAATGAAGCCGCCCATGCTCTTGACCAGCGCCTGCGCGATCGCAAGCCCCAGCCCGACGCCGCCTTCCTCGCGGTTCCGCTTGGAGTCCACCTGGCTGAAGCTCGTGAAGATCCGCTCCATGTCCTCCCTGGCGATCCCGATGCCGGAATCCTTCACGCTCACCAGAAGGTTCAGCCCGTATTCTTCTTTCCGGCCCCGGATCCGCAAGATGACCCCGCCTTCCTTCGTGAACTTGATCGCGTTGTCCAACAAGCCCACGATGACGCGGCGGAGCTTCTGCTCGTCGCCCAGCATATAGCTCGGCAGGTTGGCGTCGCAGTCCACGATCAGCTCCAGCTTCCGGCCATTCCCGAACGTCAGGGCCATGTTGATGATGTCCGTGATCGTGGACGTGATGTTAAACGATTCCTCGACCAGCGCCATGCTGCCGCTTTCCAGTTCGGAAAAATCCAGCATATTGCTGACGGCGGACAGCAGGTTGCGCCCCGCCGTCTGGATATCGATCACATCCCGCCGGATCTCGATCGGGATGTCTTCCTGCAGGATCGCCTCGCTCAGCCCGCACACCGCGTTGACCGGGGTCCGGATCTCATGGGAGATGTTCGCCATAAAATCATCCTTGCCCCGTTCCGCGACCTTCAGCTCCTTGATATTTTCCAAAAGCTGCTCCTGGACGTCCTGTTGGATGCGTATCATGATCAGCATGATCAGCGAGATGGCGTATCCCGTGATGATGTGCAAAATCGCCCGCAGGATATCGCTCGCCGTGGAAAGATTGATGGTTTTCGCGATCAGCCCATTGTACAAAAAGACGACCGTCGTCATCGCCATTCCAGCATAGACGATATTCGGGATATAAAAAAGCCCGAGCAGGACGATGATCGCCGACATGGTGCACAGCATCGACGTAAAATTGTGCGAATGGAACACGTAGATCCCGAAATCCAGCCAGATCGCGGCCGTATAGCACTTCGCCCGGAAATCGCTGTTCTTGTATTTTTTCAGATAAAGCCACCAGCTTATGGCCACAGTGGCCACGATGCCTTCTTTCGACCAGATGCCCCATCCCAGCAATAGGGAAGAGACAAACATGGCGCACATGAAAATGGTATAAATGACTATCACGACCAGCTCTATTTTCTTGCGAACCTTGTCGTTGTACCTCATTTCCTGATCTCCCAAAACGCCTGCCGCTCCTTTCCCGCACAAAATGGCAATGCCAGCCCGCGCCCCTGCAAACTTATGTGAAATACATCCCGCGTCCCTGCAAACTTATGTGAAATACAGGCCCGCGCCCCTGCAAACTTATGTGAAATACAGGCCGCCCCTTCTGCGAACCGATTGAAATACAGACCCGCGCCCCTGCGGGCCTGCGCGAAAGCCTATGTGATATGAAGCACTTCCTTGAGCTGCGGGAGCATCCCCATGAACACGTCTATGATATCCGGGTCGAACTGCGTCCCCCTGCCCTCCGACATGATCTGCATGATCCGCTCGATCGGGCGGATGGGCGGCTTGTAGCACCGCTCCTCATACAGAGCGTCGAACACATCCGCGACCGCCATGATGCGCGCCGCCAGCGGGATGCCGTCCCCGGCCAGCCCCGCCGGGTATCCCGTGCCGTCCCACCGCTCATGGTGGTACATCGCGATATCCTGCGCGATCTGCACATAATGCTCGTCCTCCACGTCGCTGATGACCATGCGTATGATCTTCCGGCTGTATGTCGTATGCAGCTTCATCGTCTCATACTCTTCCTCCGTCAGCTTCCCCGGCTTCTGCAAAACGGCGTCCGGCACCTTTATCTTCCCGACGTCATGAAGCGGGGCCGCCTTGCACACATCGTCGATGAACTCCTCCGTCAGCTCCTCGCGGAACATCTCGCGCCTCTTCAGCTCCTCCATGATCATCCGCACATACATCTGCGTGTTCTTGACGTGCTTGCCCGTGCTTCCGTCCCGGCTCTCGATCAGGTTCGCCATCCCCACAATGACCGATTCCTGGATCATGCTGACGCGCCTTGCGTTCCGCGTGATCTTCTCCGCCTGCTCCTGCACCATGATCTCCAGATTGTGGCGGTACTGCTCCAGCTCGATCGTCTTGTTCACGCGGCTCAGCAGGATGTCCGGCACAAACGGCTTCCCGACAAAATCGACCGCGCCCACCTGGAAGCACTTGACCTCTGTCTCCGTCGCGTTGTCCGCCGTCAGAAAGATCACCGGGATGTCTTTCTTCCCTTCCATCTCCCGGATCCGCCCCATCACCTCGAAGCCGTCCATCACAGGCATATTGATGTCCAGCAAGATCAGGTCCGGCTGGTTATTTTCCAGATATTTCAAGGCGGCCGCCCCGGAATTGGTGGCCGCGATCCGGTATGTCGGTATCAGGATCTTCTGCGCAAGCATCAGATTGGTCTTGTCGTCGTCTACTACTAACACGATATTTTTCATCCGTCTCTCCCATCCTTACCGCTCAATAGCCAAATTTCCCTTCCAGGGACTCGTCGTCCTTGATCCAGTCCGCGACCCGGATGATCCGGTAATTCTCCGCGTCGTCCCTGACATAGGCCCGGGCGATCCCGGCGTTGATGATAAGCCTCTTGCACATGGAACAGCTATTCGCCTTCTCGATATAATCCCCCGTCCCCACCTCGATCCCGACCAGGAACAGTTCCGCGTCGATCATGCTGTCCCGGGACGCGCTGATGATCGCGTTCGCCTCTGCATGGACGCTCCGGCACAGCTCGTAGCGCTCCCCGCGCGGGACTTTCATCTGCTCCCGTATGCACCTGCCGATATCCGTGCAATTCTTCCGCCCGCGCGGCGCGCCGGAATAGCCCGTCGCTATCACCTCGTCATTTTTCACAATGACCGCGCCGTAATGCCTGCGCAGGCAGGTGCATCTCTGGGACACCATCTCCGCCAGATCCAGGTAATAATTTATCTTGTCTCTCCGTTTTCCCCTGCTCGTTCTCTCCATACGCATCCTTTCCCCCGGTTGCGCTCCCCTGTATGCGGCGCGTCCGCCCGCGCCTCCCGCCGTCCCGGGCAACTGCGATCCGTGACGATCCAGCCTTCCGGACGGGCTGCCACTGCGATCTCCATTATGATTAATTATACTATGGACGCCGGGCAATTGCAATCAGAACACGGCAAAAAACCTTAAGGTAATAGGAAAAGAAAATCCAGGACCCGCAAGCAAGCCCTGGACATTTTTCGGCAACAAAAAAAGCGATAGACGGGACTCGAACCCGCGGTCTCGACCTTGGCAAGGTCGCGCGTTACCAACTACGCCACTATCGCACAACGTAGATTCTACTATAACTCTTCTTTTTTGTCAACCGCTTTTCCAAAATTTTTTCACACATTTTTTCATGCAAATTTTTCACACAATTTTTCATATTTTCCGATTCCCGTCATATGATAGAGCAAAGAAAGATTCAGGGGGGATCTTGTGAGTTCAAAAACAAAGATCGTTGTCCTGCACTTAAAAGAAGTGGTCTATACGGCTATTTTTGCGGCTCTCGGCATTTTATTGGTCATCCTGCTCATCTTCATGTTCCTGCCGGGGCGCAAGGGAGAGGAAAATAAGACGGCCGCGCGGTACGCCGCGGGGGCTTACACTTCTTCCCTCCAGCTAAACGGCAGCGCCATCGACGTCGAGGTCGTAGTGGACGACAACCGCATCAATTCCATCTCATTGGTAAACCTCGACGAGGCGACCGCCGCAATGTACCCTCTGATGCAGCCCGCCCTGGACAACATCAGCCAGCAGGTATACGAAAAGCAGTCTCTGGAAGGCGTCTCGTACGGGGACGACAACCAATATACCTCCATGGCCCTGATCCAGGCCATCCAGGCGGCTCTGGACAAAGCCGCCTACATAAAAGGAGATACCCCATGAATCCCGCTGGGGTATCTCCTTTTTGCGCGCGGCAGGCGTCCTGTTGTAACCGTTCAGCCTCGCGGCTTCCCGCCTGGCGGAATCTTCGTTCCGCCATGGATTTTGCGGCAGGCACGAAGCCCAAGGCCGAGCCGCTATGCGACTACGATGACCCCACCGTTGCTTGCGTACAGGCTGCTGATCCCGGCCGTCTCCAGGATCAGGATATCTTTGAAATTTGCCATCTTGCGCACCTTTTCCGCGACTTTTTCCGCCCGTCTCGGGCAGTTGCAGTGGGCGATCGCGAAGATCTTCTCCCTGCAGTCCTTTGTCTTCCCGACCATGTCTTCCACCATCCGGTCCAGCGCCTTCGCCATCCCGCGCGCCTGCGCGAGCTGGCAGATGCTCCCCTCGGGAGTCCCCGCCATGATCGGCTTGATGTTCAGCGCGCTCGCCACGAACGCCTTTAAGTGGCTCAGCCTCCCGTTCTTGCGCAGGGCGTCCAGGGACTCCAGCACGAACGAGGTGTTCATCTCCCCCAGGAACCGCTCGGTCGCGGCCACGACTTCCTCGAACGGAAGCCCCGCTTCCTCGCATTCCCGGATCTTCAGCGCGATCAGCGTCTCCCCGACTGACGCGGACCTTGAGTCGAACACATGGATCTGCTTCTCCCCGTTTTCCTCCAGATACAGCTTCTTCCCCACCTGCGCGCTGTTATAAGAGCCGCTGAGCTGGGATGAGAGCGTCACGGCGTACACATGCTCCGCATCGCAGCCAAACGCCGCCTGGTAAAGCTCCGGCGAAGGGCAGGTGGATTTCGGGCATTCCCTGCTCGCTTCCATGCGCCTTAAAAAATCCGCCTGGTCAAACGTCTCGTCGTCCACGATATGGTACCCGTCCACAAAGATATCCAGCGGCACCGACGTAAAATGCGCGTCCCCCTTCAATTCCTCCGGCAGTTCCCCGCAACTATCCACTACGATCTTATACCTCATTTCTCTCCTCCTGATATTTTTGAAAATCCCTTCTCGTTGTTACCCCTACCTTTATATATAGTTTTCAATACTACTTAATAGTATCACAAATTTTTTTCTTTGAAAAGGCTTTTTCCCATTAATTTTAAAAGGGAAGGCTTACCCTTCCCTCGAAAAACAAAAGCTGATCTCCCTCCACTGGGAGTCTTCCATATAATTGATCTCCTGGATCCCGCTGCAGTAATCCGCCGCATGGCCCTCCTCGATGAAATACCGGAACGCCTGGCCCTGCAGCGCCTCGTCGGAAAAACGCAGCGTGACCGTCCGTCCCTGTTCCCAGGCCTCCGCCAGCAGCAGCCCGATCCGGTCCGGCTCCCAGGCCTGGATGTCGTACCCTTCCCGCACAAAATAATTGTCGGCGGACGCCGTGCATTCCGGCAGCTCCATCTCCGCGCCCGGGATATGCCCGATCATCATCTCCTCCGTCGTCATCGCCATGTAGTTGTAGTCCGTGAACGGCGTCTCCACCCCTTCCTGGCTGCGGTACCCGGCGTTCCCCCAGGTGGCGTCCATGTAATAATATTCCCCGTCGAGGCGGATTAAATTCCACGCGTGCGGCTCGCCAAGCGCCGTCCCGGACACGATCACGCTCGGAACGCCAAGCTGCCCCAGCAGATACTGCACGGCGCAGGCGTATCCCTGGCAGACGGTCTGCCGCCGCAGGAACACGCTGACGATGTTCTGGCTGTCCGGCGCGCCCTGCACATACTCCGTATTCTCCGCCAGCAGGTCGTAGACATATTTCGCCTTGTCATAATCCGTGTCATTGACCGAGATCCCGGAAAGCCACTCCTCCACCACGCCGTCGATCTGCGCCTGCGTCGCCTTCCGCTCCTCTTCCGTCATCGTATACTTAGGGGCGAACTCCAGGCTCATCAGCTCCTCCCCTTTCGTATATTTCGTGAACACATACCCGTCCACCCAGAACAAGCCCCCGTAATCGCTGCAGATCGCCGCGTACGCCCGCCGCATCAATTCCGTGTCGGCCGTGGAGACCGTTATCTTCTCGGTATGGCTCAAAATGGCGGAAAGCATCTCGTCGTAAATAAACTGCCCCTCCTCCGGAAGGCTCTCATAAGCATATTTCCCGACGGAGATCTGCTCCCGCCCGGGCTGCGCTAAGATCTTGCTGTCCGCCGTATGCGGCTCCGCCTGCCGCCCATGCGCGCCCGCGCTGACGCGCCCCGTCTCCGTCTGCGCTCCCGCCTCTTCCCGCGCGCCTTCCTGCGGGCCAAGCAGCGCATAGCCCACGCACAGGACGGCAAGGCACAGCAGGGCCGCCGCTTTCCCCTTAAAGCCATCCATCTTTGTCACCTTCCTTTCGCCGCGCCCATTTCCCCGGCAAAACGCGCCGCGAGGCGCGGCTTTCCGCTCATGCCTCGAAACATACCGTGATAAAATCCGTCAGTGCTTCCTGATCCGCCGCACCCATTTCCCCGGCAAAACGCGCCGCGAGGCGCGGCTTTCCGCTCATGCCTCGAAACACGCCGTGATAAAATCCGTCAGCACTTCCTGATCCGCTACGCCCATTTCCCCGGCAAAACGCGCCGCGCAGCTTTCCTCTCACGCCTCGAAACACGCCGTGATGAAATCCGTCAGCGCTTCCTGATCCGCTACGCCCATTGTCTCCACAGCGGAATGCATCGCAAGGATTGGGATCCCGACATCCACCGTCCGGATCGGCAGCACGCCGGAAATGACCGCCCCGAGCGTCCCGCCGCCCCGGATATCCGAGCGGTTCACATATTTTTGGAATGGGATCCCTTCCTTTTCGCAGATCTGCTCCGCGATCGCGACAGCCTCGCAGTCCGTCGCGTAAGTCTGCGCGCCCGCCTCCTTGATGCAGAAGCCGCGCCCCAGCACAGGCTTATTCGTGAGATCCGCCTTCTTCATCCAGTTGGGATGCAGCCCGTGGGCCACGTCCGCGGAAACCAGGAACGCCTCATAGATGCTTTCCCTTGCCTGCTCCTCCGTTTTCCCGAAGCAGCCGCAGATCTTCTTAAGCAGATCCAACAGCAGCAAAGACCCCGCGCCCTGCTTGGTGCGGCTTCCCACCTCTTCGTGGTCGAACAGCGCGGCCACGCAGATCCCTTCCTTCCGCCTGCTGCGGATGATCCCGTCCAGCGCCGCCTGCACGGATGTGAGGTTATCCAAACGCGGGGAGAGGATCAGTTCCTGGCTAATGCCGAAGCGCTGCGGCTTTTCCGCGCAGGAGACCCACAGTTCATAATCCAGGATCTCCTCTTCCTCCGCCTGCAGCTCGTTCGCCAGGAAATGCAGGAATGTGTTCCCTTCCCAGTCCAAAAGGCCCAGGATCGGAAGCAGGTCGGTCTGCCGATTCAGTTCCACGCCCTTATTGGCCTCCGGGTTCATGTGGATGGCGAGGTTAGGGATGGCAAGCAGCGGCCGCCCCGCGGAAAAGATCCGCATCTTAGGATGCATCACGTCGCTGCCCCGCAGCGCCACGCGCCCGGACACGCTAAGCGGCCGATCCAGCCATGTGTTCAAGATCGCCCCGCCGTACACTTCCACGTTCACCTGAGCATAGCCGCCCGCCGCCACGTCCGGGTTCGGCTTGATCCTAAGACACGGAGAGTCCGTATGCGCCGCCGCGATGCGGATCCCGCTGCGGGCGTCTACCCGTTCCCCTATGCTAAACGCAAACAGCGCCGTCCCATGATGCCGCACATAATATCTCCCGTTTTCCGTCAGGCCCCAAGTCCTCCCAAACGATAATTCCTCAAAGCCCGCTTCTGTGAGCCGCCTTGCGGCTTCCTCGACGGCCAGCGCCGGGCTCGTCCCCTGTTCCAGCAATTGAAAGAGCCGTTCTGTCCCCTGTCCCATAGAAACCTCCTGAATTGTCCGTGGTTTTCTTCTACTATACTATAAGAAATGGAAAAACGTCAAGTTCCAACCGTTACAAGGGACTTTTCCATGCCCCTTTTTTATGGTAAAATAAGGAGAGCCGCTCCGGGGGACGCGCGTTCCCCATCGGCTGGCGGCAATCCCTATTTCCAAGGAGGCGCGCATGACATCTTTTTCTATCCTTGACATAAAAGAATTTATGAATATCCTGCTGCGGACCGACGCGTTTGACAGCTTCCTGCTGGTGGAAGGCGCGGTCACGACCTGCATGGAGTTCCTGCTGGACGGCCACGCTAACGCCGGGTTCTTCAGCCCGGAAGACGAGGCGTACGAATTGGCGGCGAAAGAGGACTTCGTCCCGTTTTCCCTGGCGCGCCCCGCCTGCTTTGCCCTGATCAAGGGGAAGCGCGCGCCGTCCCGTTTTCATTTCGTGTTCCGGCTCTCGGAAGAGAACAAGCGGCGCACCGTCGCCTCCATCGGCGGCAGCTTTTCCGCCGAGGACATCTCCTCCCTGTGCCTGATCCTGCGGTACCAGAACCGGAAGCTCACCTGCACGGCGGGCGTCTCCTATCGGATCTTTTCCACGGATCGCTCCTTCGAGCAGGACTGGGGCCGCCTGGCCATGCGCTTTTTCCACAAGCTCCAGATCGCCGTCGAGCCGCTCTCCTAGGGCGGCGCACGCATTTTTCCAGATGGGAGCGCGTAACCGTTCATTCCGGAACTTTGCGCTTGCTGCAAAGTCCGTAAGAATGTGGGAATTTTGTAACAGTTCATTCCAGGACTTTGCGCTTGCTGCAAAGTCCGTAAAAACGTATCAATTTTGCCAAGTAGGAATCCGGCTCTTTGCCGAAGGCAAACTTGAAATGAGCCGGATTCCGTAACTGTGAGGCCGAAGGCTGAACTGTACAAATTTTGCCGAGTGGATCATTTTCCTCTTTACTTTTCCAATTTAATGTGGTATCCTATAACAGTGCTGTCGGCACAGCATAGATTATTATTTGGAGGTACTGATATGCAGGGTACAGTAAAATGGTTTAACAACCAAAAAGGGTACGGATTCATTTCTGATGAGACTGGAAATGACGTATTTGTTCACTATTCCGGCTTAAACATGGAAGGTTTCAAATCTTTAGAGGAAGGCGCAAAAGTTGAATTTGACGTTACCGAAGGCTCCAAGGGCCCGCAGGCGGTCAATGTGACTGTCATCCAGTAACGCGCCGCTCATTTCATCAAATTTTCGACGTACCTTTTTCTCAATAGATGATGGAAGATATGGATGAGATACGAAATGATCAGAGCAAAAAAAAGCTGCCGCAGGCAGCTTTTTTTGTGCAGTCGTCCGACCTTCCCCCATCTTATAAGAGCGCGCGCGCCGCTTTTTCCAGTTCGTCCCGTATCTTGATATGCTGCGGGCAAGCCTGCTCGCATTTCCCGCATTTCACGCACTGATCCGGCTTCTTCTTCCCATGGCCGTCAATGACCCAGCCCATCTGCCCGGCCGCCGCTTCCTTTCCGTAAAGCGTGCAGTAATTCATCAGCGTGAACGAGCCGGAGATGCCAATGCCTTCCGGGCATACTTTCGCGCAGTAATCGCAGGACGTGCATGGGATCAGCGGGATCGCCCGCAGCGCCTCCTGCGCTTTTTCTAACGTCGCCCGCTCGCTCTTTGATATCCCCTTGAATTCCTTCATATAGGACAGGTTGTCCTTCATCTGCTCGACGCTGCTCATGCCGGAAAGCACGGTGATGATCCCTTCGAGGCTTGCGGCAAAGCGTATGCCCCAGGACGCGCAGGACGCGTCGGGATCCGCCTCGCGGAACACTTCCCGCACCGCCTCCGGCGGGTTCGCCAGCATCCCGCCCTTGACAGGCTCCATGACGATGACGGGCTTGCCGTGCGCCCTCGCGACCTCATAGCAGCCGCGGGACTGGATCGCCGGGTTCTCCCAATCCGCGTAATTGATCTGAAGCTGGACGAATTCCATTTCCGGATGCTTCTCCAAGATCTCTTCCAATTCCTCCGGCGTGGAATGGAAGGAGAATCCCATGTGCTTGATCTGGCCCGCCTCTTTCTTCTCCCGGATCCAGGCCCACATATCGTAATCGTCAAAATATTTCGTGCGGCCCTCCCCCAGGTTATGCAGCAGGTAATAATCAAAATATCCCGCGCCCGTCCGGCTCAGCGATGCGTCAAACTGCGCGATCGCCTCCTCCCGCGTCTTGCAGTCGATCCACGCGGCGTTTTTGGTCGCCAGTTGGTAGGATTCCCTCGGATAACGCTCCACCAGAGCCTGCCGGATCGCGTCCTCGCTCCCGGCGTAAGCCCATGCCGTGTCAAAATAAGTGAATCCCGCTTCCAGGAACAGATCCACCATCTGTTTTGTCTGCTCCACGTCAATGGCCCCGTCCTTCTGCGGCAGGCGCATCAGCCCAAACCCCAGTTTCCTGATCTCCTCGCCTAAATATGCCATCTCTCTTCCTCTCCTTTCCTGCGGCGGAACGCCCACTCCGCCCATTGCCCGTTCCTTATCGCTATCCTTAAAGCCGTTCAGCCTTCCGGCTGCGGAATCCGCCCGTTCCGATCGCCTTTTATGCGTCCTTCCGAAACAGCACATACAAGACGCCGCCCAAAAAGACGCAAAAATCCGAAAGATTGAACGCCACGCGGCTCAGCTTTTTCCACGGCGTGCGGAACCTGACGTAATCCACTACATGGCCGCGCGCGGCTCTGTCGTAAAAATTGCTCGCGCCGCCGCCCACCAAAAGGCTCAGCCCAAGCATGACCCCGGCATTTTCCTTCTTGCGCAGCAAAAGATACCACAAGATCCCAAGCGCCAGCAAAGACGCGCCGCAGACCTTCCTGACCAGGCCCGGGCGGTCTTCCATGAAATTCAGGGCGGCCCCTTCGTTATGGCTCTTCGTTATGACGACCCTTCCGCCGCAGGCCTCCCGCTCATCCCCAAGCTCCCGGCTCCCCTCGATATGGTTTTTCAAAAAAAGATCCCCCGCGAAAACAGCCGCCGCGACAGCCGCGTATTTCATTCCCGATCCCTCCGTTCCATCCTAATCTTACGTTTCTTTTTATTATACGCAGTTTTTTCCGCCAGCACAAGATGTAAATGTGATTTTTCCACTATCCGCGTAACAGGAGAGCGCAGGGCCTTGCAGCTTCCTTTTTCCTCTACCGGATGCGGAAATCCTCAAATACCTGGTAGAGATCCAGCCGTCCCCATCCAAACGCCTTATCCGGGTACGCGCGCTGCCGTTCCCGCGACGCGCCGCGGATCAGCATATTTTTTATCTCGATGCTGGAAATCTCACTGTAATTTCCCCGGACGATCCCCCATTCCAGCATCAGCGCGACCGCCCCGGCCGTCACCGCCGCCGCGATGCTCGTGCCGGAACGCGTGTCAAACTGATCCCGGAAACCCGCCCCCAGGATCTCCACCCCGGGGGCCGCGAGATCCGGCTTCGCTATCCCGTTCGCCGTATAGCCCCGCCCCGACCGCAGGTAAATGCTGTTGTCCCTCGGGTCGTACGCCCCTACGCTGATCGGGACGACAGCCGTGGAGGGAACCGTCAGGGTCGTGTCCGGGTTGGGGCGCGCGAAAAACACTTCCCCGCTCAGCAGCTCCCGCATCGGCAGCCACATATGGAACTGCGCGGAAATTTCCGATTCCTGGAAGACGCGGATGCTCCAGATCCCCTGGGTGGGCGTCTGGAAGCGCAGGACAACGATCTGCGAACCGTCCAGGATCCCGCTGATGCGGTAGTCCACGGTCAGCTTCGTGTTCTCAAACAAAAAATCATACTCCCGGCCGCCGGACAAGATATATTCGCGCGGCATCCGTTCCCCGGTGGGGGAAACGATCTCCACATTGAACCGCTGGGGCGCGCTCGCCCACATTTCCATGACAAATCCCGTAACGCCTTCTCCGACGCTGATCTCCACGTTCTGATACGTCCCGCCGCCCTCCGCCTGCCCGAAAAAGTGATGGCGTTCCGCCGCGTCGTTCCCGACCGCCGTCACGACCGCCCGCTCATTGCGCACCGCAAGCGCATTGAGGACCGAACCAAGCGGCGTCACCCCCGTATGGTTGCCCAGGTTCGTCCCCATCCCAAGGCAGACGACGAGCGGCATATAATGTTTGCGCGCGATCTGATCCAAATACGCCAGGCCCGCCATCAGGTCGTTTTCCTGATACGCTATGGCGTCCTCCGGGATGAAGAAGAACTCCCGCAAGTTCTGCTTCGCGGGCTTGAGCTTCACCATGGCGATCCTGGCATACGGCGCCACCCCGATAAAATCCTCCTCCGCTTTCTCGCTCCCCGCCGCCACGCTCGCCAAAAACGTCCCATGCCCCTCGTCGTCGTCCGTCGGGACAAGTTCCTTCGGGTTCTTGGAATTTAGCGCCTCGTTGATCTGCGTGTCCAGGTATTCGCTCCCGTAAATGAAATTCTCCGGCGGCGTCCCCGTCTGGTCGGACTGATCCCAGATCGCCAGGATCCGCGTGCTGCCGTCACTGTTGCGGAACACCTGGTTTGCATAGTCTATTCCCGCTCCTGTTCCATGACTGCGCAGGGACGCTCCCCGGCTTCGCATAGCTCCCCGGCCCGCTCAATCCTGCGCAGGGACGTTTCCCATCTTCGCAAGGCTTTCCGACCCGCTCAATCCTGCGAAGGCCTGCTTCCCGGCTTCGCATAGCTCTCCGGCCCACTCAATCTCGGCCCGGCCCCCTTCCCAGACGGCCACGCGCCTCACATACCGCCCGAAAAGCTCCCGTAAGTTCAGCTCCGCCTCCCCACGCCCTTCCAGCCGCCGAAACGCCGCTTCCAGTTCCTCCCTCTTTTCTTTCAGCCGTCCCGCCTCCTCTTCCAATTCCCGCGCCCGCCCCGCGTCGGGCTGAAAGGACTCCGTCTCCCCTGCGGCGTACCGCCTGTATTCCTCAAAACGCCGCCGATCCAGCCGCGCGCGCCGCTTTGCGCAGGCCCTCTCCTTTTCCCTGATCGCCGCGATCTCGCCCCGCGCCCGTTCCTCCGCTTCCCGCCGCATCCCTTCCAGCCTGCCGCTTTCCTGCAACCGTTCCAGCAGCCTGCTTTCCACAAACCGCGTCGACCGTTCCGCGTCGGCCTTCCCTGCGCCCTCCTCCAGCGCCCTGTTCTCC
>CANQTH010000054.1 GCA_947626795.1 uncultured Lachnospiraceae bacterium | reverse complement strand
AAAACCCATGCGGGGATAATCAGCGTAGTTACTGGGGGTGAAGGTATTTTTAACCCACCATCACCCCCGAAGAGCCACTTTTAATAATCTTCGATAACTCCCAATATCTCATTAAAATCATAAGCATTATCATATGGAGAAACTGTATCACTTGAATCATACACAGACAACAATCTCTCCTGATATTCCGATTTTGAGACTTCTTTGTCATCCCAATAATAAAGATAGATCGGTTCTCCATTTTCATCCATCTGAACATGAGAATTATCCTCAGCCCCATAATCCCCTCTATGCAGTTCTACGATCTTACCATTTTCAATGCAATAAATTGCGTCATAATACCCATCCATGCGTCCGCCGCTGTCACAAAACATATTTTCCTTTTCCATATAAGAGAAACCATAATCATATAAATGAACTGTCTGAATCGCCTCCCCATCAAAGGTACACAGATCGCCTCCTCCCGCCACGCTGCCGTAATTGATCAACAATTCCGGTATCTCATCATCATTCACGTATACCAACTGATATATAGACGCTTCATTCACTATGCCACTTTCCATGCCGCTTTCAATATAATCTATGTATGCCTGCTTCCATTCCGATGAATCCAAATCACTCTGAGATCCTAATAAATCCAAATCATCCTGAGATTCCATTGTAGAATCCTCATAAGAAAAATCCTGCAGATTTACATGAAATACCCGCACCTCTT
Source organism: uncultured Lachnospiraceae bacterium (assembly GCA_947626795.1). Taxonomy (GTDB): domain Bacteria; phylum Bacillota; class Clostridia; order Lachnospirales; family Lachnospiraceae; genus Petralouisia. The sequence goes on along the minus strand of CANQTH010000054.1, from coordinate 17,970 downwards.
CTTCTGACATAGACACTGCGACTTCATCGCCCAAATACTCTATCTTGCACGCCCCATAAAAATTGTCATCAAAATGAATAATCTTCGCCAAGGTATTCCCGGCCGTATCTACCGCAAAAAAATCCGGTCCATAGTATCCGCAGAGATAAAGCGTCCCGTCATCTCCAAAATCAAAACAAACGCTCTCGCCTCCAAATTCATCGTTTTCCCATAAAACGGAACCATCCTGAACATCCAGGGCAACTATTTTGCCTCCTTCCACAAAATAATACATATGATCCTGGATTCCAATTTCTGAAACAGCTTCAAGTTCTGTTTGCACATAACCTTCCGTTTCATATGTCCAAACCGTATTTCCCATATTGTCTATCCCTGTAAGGGTGGCATACTCTTCGTTATCCTCATTTATCTTTCCTTCAAACAAGACTGTTTCGGCAGCCGTCGTTTCAACTTCTTCCATTTCCGCTTTCTTTTCAGACTCTATATCTTGTTCGGAATCTTCTTCCGACCCTGCCGGAAGAATCTCCTCCTCCCCTTCTTTGTCAGAATCGGCCTGCGTCTCTTCCGTGTTTTCAGAATCAATCAGGCCTTTCTGAGATGCCAGCAAAAATGCTATGATTCCCACAAGCAATACCACCACAACTATTCCCAACGCAACCATCGCTTTTTTTAATCCACCATGTTTTGGCTTCCTGTCCACATTCTCTTCCATCCTATTACTGTCAATATATGGAACATTATCAGATACAGAAGCCCCGCATTGCGTGCAAAAAAAAGTTCCCGGCATTATAATCGCTCCGCAAACTTTACATTTTTTATCATCTGCATAGCGGTTCACCTCTGACGTCTCCACGGGCGCGCCACAGTATTTGCAAAATTTCAAATTATCTCCAATCTCACATCCGCATTTCTTGCATTTCATAAAACATCTCATCTCCATTATTCTTGGATTTATTATCTACAGGTCAATCGTCCTCGCTATCTGTCGGAATCTACACAGGATGGCATCCGTTATCACAATCCTTTTTCTTACATATTAACATATAGCTGATTACTGTTAAGAACAAAATAATCGACACCATTTGTGACGGAGAAAAATCTTTTAAAATATATCCTCTGTCATCACCTCTAAAAAACTCAATTATATATCTCGAAATAGCATACAAAATCAAATATACCTCAAATTTTTTTTGAACAAATAGAACAACAGCAAAAATTATCAAGATAGAAAATGCCTCAAAAAGCTGTGTGGGGTAACACTTTATACCATGATGGAAAACACCTTGTTCTATGCTATCCGGAAAACGAACCCCCAAAAAACTGTTTGTGGCTTTTCCATAACAACACCCCGCAAAAAAACATCCCAACCGTCCAAAAAAGTGAAAAGACAGAAATGGCAATGTCATTAAATTGTACCACTGTTTTATGGAATATTGCGTTTTTGCACTAGAACATTTCAACAATAGGTAAAAACATATAACAGAGCCAATTAAGCCTCCATAAAATGAAACCCCTGAAATTTTAAATCGACCCAATTCTCTTACTTTAACCATGGAGTCAAAAACTCCCGCCGCCAAATACCCTGTAACTCCGCATATAACTATTTTAGGAAAAATAAAACACTCTTCTCGATCCCTATCCATAGCCTTTAACAACAATAAATGCATAATCATAAACAGAGAAAGAATACCGATAACAATAAATATTACAAATGTCGGCATGACTCCTAACGGTGTATGTACATATGGAATCATTTCTTTTTCATTACAAACGCCTGAAACGTGCCTATAATGCCACCTATGAGCATAAGCACAAATGCAAGCACCGTCATAAATTCGGCTCCAGTTCCATATGCACAGATAATCATCATTACCGCAGAAATCAATTCCAAAATTGACCCCGTCTTAACTTTCGTTAAACATTTACACGCTCCAACCAAGCCAACAATTGCCCCGCCCAGAATCAATATAAATGCCGCATCCCCAGAGCTACTACCAAAAGAGCTCAAGCACATCGTCGTACAAAATCCTCCTAATATTCCAAAAATAGATCCTATCAGTCCTAAAATAAATGCTGGCAAACATTTCTGCGAATTATCTTGATTTTTGAAAACATTCTGTCCGTTTGTGCCTGCTTTTACGCTCATTCCACATTTTCCGCAAAACATAGCTCCATCCTTTAATTCATTTCCACAATTTGGGCAATACATCACATTTCCTCCTTTTTCCTTCCTTGATACATAATATCCATATTCTACAAAACCGCAAAATATGGACTGGTTCTCAAATTAACCTCATCCATGTTATAAAGATTTTTAAATTTTAGTTCCGCATTTGGTGCAAAAAACAGAATCTTCCGATAATTCAGCTCCACATCTAGGGCATATTTTTTCCGCATCTTTTAATATGGCATTTTCTTCTGAAACACTCGGAGATTCTGCAGCACCCGAAGCTTTGATCGGCATTGCCATTGCTTGTCCACAAGCAGTACAAAAACGCATACCTTTTTTTATCAAAGCTCCACAGTTAAAACATCTTACATATTCTTCCAGATTCTCCTGTTTCTCAACCTGCGGCATAGCCGCCCCGCAAGAACTGCAAAAAGCAACTCCTTTCGGAACTTCCGCGCCACATTTTTCGCAATGTTGAATCCCCCTTATCTCTTGGATCTGCTTCTTATAATCAAAAATCTGTCGCTCAAGCTCTTCCACTGCCGTGACCATTCCCACAAAATCCTCTTCGCCATCCTTTCCATGAATATTGACATATAGCTTTCCAATCTGGTAATAGAGATTATTAACCTCAGTTTCCTCTCTGGATACTAGAGAGTTTATACGCGCTACTTCCGACATTCCCCTTGTCTTTTGCATGGTCTTTTGACCCGCATCCGTAACTTTTCTTCCCAAATCATCCAAAAATCCCATCTCGCGTTTTCTCCTTTTCGCCTGTAAAACCATTTTTCTATCCCGAACCAAGATATTCCCTCTATATGATCCCGAATATTTTCTAAATTTTTAATATTTACAAGCACAATTTTCTTCTTTTCTATATTTATAGTATATTTCACATCAAAAACCATGTCAATAGTCTGTTGCATTATTTTTTTAATATTTATAGACTTCATACAGGTAGGTGACAAGTATGAGCGAAATCACAAAATTCGTCGGACAACGTATCCGAAACCATAGAATGCAGCTCGGTTTTAGCCAGGAAAAGCTCGCTGAATTATCCGGCTGCCATCCCACTTACATCGGACAGATCGAACGCGGCGAAAAAAATGCAACGATCGAAAGTATCGAGAAAATCTCTTCCGCCCTAAATGTCCCTCTTTCCACGCTTTTTGAAAAATTCGAGAAAAAAAGCAGTCCCTCCAAAGACATCCCTCTGAAATGCTACGAGCTTCTTTCTTCCAAACCAAAAAGAAATCAAGAGCGGCTCTATCGCATATTGCTTGAAATAGAAGAGTACAAAAACAGTTAATTCCGCTCACGTTAAAAAGCGCATGGATGTCACTCCATACGCTTTGACGCTCTTCCGCTATGATCCGTTACGCATGATTTCCCAAACACTCTCAAAGAGAGTATCGAGTAGGCAAAAGAATCGACTTCCGCTATGATCCATTACGCATGATTTCCCAAACATCCTGGTTGGCTCCGCCAAATCCGTCCCCCTACAGCAGCTCCAGCAGCTCCTCTTTCGTGAGCTTCACGTCCTCCAAGCCCCCGTTCCCCAGGAAACGATCCGCCAGCTCCCTCTTTTTTTCCTGGAGCTTCAGGATATTTTCCTCCACCGTGCCCTTCGCGATCAGCTTGTACGCCGTCACCGGGTTCTTCTGCCCGATCCTGTGCGCGCGCCCCGTCGCCTGATCCTGCACCGCCACGTTCCACCAAGGGTCGTAATGGATGACGATGTCGGCCGCCGTCAAGTTGATCCCCGTCCCCCCTGCCCGCAGGGAAATGCAGAACACCGGGGCCTCCCCGCGCTGGAACGCCTCCACCATCCTGGCGCGTTCCTCCTTGCCGACCGATCCTGTCAGGCAAAAATACGGGACGCCCTCTTTCTCAAGATGCTCCTGCAGCCGCGACAGCATCGTCGTAAACTGGGAAAACAAGAGGATCTTATGCCCGCCGTCCAAAGCCTGCCGGATCAGATCCATGCACACCAGCAATTTGCCCGAGCCGCCCTTGTAATCCGCATAGACCAGCGCGGGGTCGCAGCAAAGCTGGCGCAGCCTCGTCAGTTCCGCCAGGACCTGCAGCTTCTTTTTGGAAAATTCCGCTTCCGTCTGCCCTTCCAGCATCCGCCTGATCTGACGCGCGTGCGCGGCGTACAATTTGCCCTGTTCCTCTTCCATCCCCGCGAACACCGCCTCTTCCATCTTCTCCGGCAGATCCTTTAGCACGTCCTTTTTCAGCCTGCGCAGGACAAAGGGGCGTATCATGCCGCGCAGCCGCTCCTGCGCCTCCTCCTCCCCGTTCACGACGATCGGGATTTCCAGCTCTTCCCGAAAACGGGCGTACGGGTACAAAAATCCCGGCATCAGGTAATCGAAGATGCTCCACAGCTCGCTCAGCCTGTTCTCGATCGGCGTCCCGGTCAGCGCGGCCCGGAAGCCCGCATGGATCTCCTTCGCCGCCTTCGAAGATTTCGTTTTCTGGTTCTTGATGTACTGCGCCTCGTCAATGATCTCATAGCCAAATTCCAGCTCCTCGTAATGCTCCACGTCGCGCTTGAGCAGGTCGTACGACGTGATGAGGATATCCCCGCGCCCCGCCTGCTGCAGCTTCTCCCGCCGCTCCGCGGCCGTCCCTGTCACGGCGACGGCGTTCAGTTCCGGCGCGAACCGCTCCGCCTCGCTTTTCCAGTTGTAGACTAAGGACGCCGGACAGACGATCAGCGCGAAATTTGTGCAGCCTTCCCACGCGCCTTCTTCCCACTCCGACAAGAGGAACGCCAACACCTGCAGCGTCTTGCCCAATCCCATCTCGTCCGCCAGGATCCCCCCGAACCCATTGTTTTTTAGCGTTTTCAGCCAGAGGAACCCCTGCTTTTGGTATTCCCGCATCACACGCCCCAAGGATCTTGGAACCTCGAAATCATTGTCCTCCACCGTCTTCATGTTCCGCACAAGCGCCTTAAACTCCCGGTTCTTGGCCGCCCGGAAGCCCCCCTGCTCCCTCAGCTCGCGATCTAGGTAGAGCGCGCGGTATTTCGGCAGGAACACGCTCCCTTTCCCCCATTCCTCCGGGGAAATGGACAGATGCTCCCCGATCCTGGACACGATGGACAGCCCGCTCCCCTCCATACTCAGGAAATCCCCGTCCTTTAAACGGTAAAACTTGCGCTTCCGCTGATAAGAAGCCAAGATCCCCACCATCTCCTCTAACGTCATCTCTTCGCTTTCCAGCGTCAGCTCCAGCAGGTCGCCTTTTAAGGCCACGCCGACGGTGACATCCGGGGCGGGCGACACCTTGATGGCCTTGAGCGCGTCGCTGACAAACACCGTCCCAATGCGCGCCAGCTCTTCCAGCCCTTCGGCCAGAAGCTCGTACATTTTTTCCTCATCCCCGGCGATCAGCCATTGCTTTTTCTGCGGGTCTTCCTCCAAAAACCACGGGCGCAGCTCTTCTATCCGCCTCAGCTCCCCCATTTCGTCCCGGTTCTCGATCGCCCGCGGCTTCTCGCAGACATTGTACTTCTTGTCCCCGTATGACACGTACATCTCGCAAGTCACCCTATGCTTGTCCGGCGCGTCCAGATAGATCTCATATTCCGGCTCCGGCGGCAGGTACTGCGCCTCCTCGAACTGATCCCGCAAAACCCGGCAATGGCGTTCCAGCACGGGGAGCAGGTCGCGGCAGAACGCGGGAAGGTCCGAGTTTGAGATAAAAAATTCCCCATATTTATAATCGTTGACATAATCCCAGAACGGGCGCATCTTTTGCGCCTCCTCGATCGGCTTTTTGTAGATCACGCCGTCTTCCCACAAATACGCGTAATGCGCCCCGTACATATGGAACAGCGGCGCCGCCTCCAGCACGGCCCCGCCCTCTTCCCCGCGAAGCTCCAGGGTCGGCACGCGCTCTTGCTCTGAGACGCGCCACATTCTCTTTTCCCCGTAATTCATGCATACGGAAAACGGCGCGTCCCCCAACGCCGCAAAAAACGCGTCCATGTTGCCGCAATGGATCTTGAGGAAGCGGTGGTTGCCTTCCTGCCCGTAATGCTGCCAGCCGTATTCCTCCCGCTTCTTGCTCTCCGACTCTTCCTCCAGCAGCAGGAACTCCGCCATCGGCCGGCTCTGCGGCGTGAACGCCTCCAGCGTATGGTAAAATTCCAGCCCCTTGCCGTAGGCGGCCCGCTCGCTGTGCTTTAGGGCTCCCGCGAAAAGCGGGATGTTCTTCAGGATGTATTTCCGCGTGCTTCCGATCCGAAATTCCACGCTCATCTGCCCGGCCGCCACGGACACGTTCGGGATCAGGCTGATCGTCCCGTTCAGCCCAGCCTGCTTGTAATGCAGCCGCGCCTCCTGCCTGTAATGTCTGATCAGACGCGACATGCCGGAGCTGCTGCTGCGCCCCGGGGCCACGGCCCTGCCGGAAGCGGATATGGCCGTTAAGGGCTTCCTCCTGCCAGCCCCTTTTCCTGGATCTTGTTTTCTCATGACTACCGCCTTTCTTTTTTCTATTGTAAATCTTGCGCATTTTCGTTTATACTAATGGAAGTATGGGCTTGCCTCCTGCCAGCGCAGGGGCGCGGCCCGCGTTTCCCATATCATTCCGCCTATATGCAAAGGAGGGGCATTGCCATGCCTGGATTCACGACACATTACTTATTTGGATTATCCGCTTACCGAAAGTCCCAAAACCTCACGCTCAAGCGAAATCTCCGCAAGAACCGCGCCGCGTACGGCGCAGGGCTGCAGGGGCCGGACCTCTTTTTCTATTTCCTGCCTTCCTACGCCCTGCACAAAGCCAACCTCGGCGCGATCACCCATTCCCAGAATACCGGAGCCTTCCTGCGCCATCTCCTGGCCAGCCGCAGGATGTTCGGGGACGCGCAGGACCGCAGGATCGCGGAGGCTTACGCAGCCGGGTTTATCGGGCATTATATCCTGGACACGAACTGCCACCCGTATATTTATTTCCAGACAGGATACGACGTTTCCGCCAGGCCCAGCGCCAGCTACCACGGAAGGCACATGGGCTTAGAAACGGCGATCGACGCGGAGCTGCTCCGGCTCTATAAACGCCGCAATCCGTCCGCGTTCCGCCAGGACGCCACCATTTCCCTGTCCGCGCGGCAAAAGCGCGTCGTCGCCTCCGTCCTGCATTACGCCTACCGGAAGACGTTCCCGCTCCTGCTTTCCTCTTATCCGCTCATGCGCGTCTCCATCCGCTCTTTCCAATTTGGGATCCGGCGCCTGCACGACGCTTCCGGATGGAAAAAGCCCCTGCTGCGCAGGCTGGAATCGCTGTGCCCAGGCTACCCGCTGCTCTCTTCGCTCATCCCCGGAAGGAACACGGAATACGAGGATCCGCTGAACCTTAGCCACGCCCGCTGGACGCATCCCTGGGACGGCTCCATCTCCTCGCGCCAGTCCTTCCCGGATCTGATGGCCTGCGCCCAAAAATCGTTTTCCGAAGCACTGGACGACGCCGCGCAGCTCTTTTCCGCCGAAATCCGCACGCCGAAGGAACGGCAGCTTTTCGAAAGGCTTCTGCGCCGCCTGGGAGATAAGTCTTATCTGAGCGGGCTGCCGCTTACATAAGGCCTGCTTCCCGCCCCAGCCACAGTTCACTGGCTGACCAGCGAACCGGCACTTCATAACCCAAAAAACTCCCTGATCTGCCCCAGGATGATATCCATCAGGCGCGTCCGCGCCTCTATGCTCGCCCACGCGATATGCGGAGTGATGAGCAGCCTGCCGCTGTCCTTGATCCTTTTTAGCGGGTTCTCGCCGCTCATCGGCTCTACGCTCAGCACGTCCAGCCCCGCCGCCTGGATCTCCCCGGCTTCCAGGGCGTCCGCCAGATCCTGCTCCGCGACGATCTGCCCGCGCCCCAGGTTCAGGAAGATCGCCGACTTTTTCATCCGCGCGAAGGCCTCTTTTCCCATAAGCCCCTCCGTCTCCGGCGTCAACGGCGCATGGACGGACACGATATCGGACGTTTCCAGCAGCTCCTCAAATCCCACGCGCCGATAATCCTTCTGGCTGTTTTTCCCGGAAGTGGAATAATAGACGACGTCGCACCCGAAGGCTTTCGCGATATCGGCCACCCGCCTCCCGATCGCGCCCAGGCCGACGATCCCCCACGTTTTCCCATTGATCTCGGAGAACGTGCGGCCAAAATGCGTGAACAGCCGATCCTGCACGTACCGTTCCGATTTGACATATTCGTCATAATACGGAAGATGCTCCAGCAGATAGAACAGCATCGCGAACGTGTGCTGCGCCACGGATTCCGTCGAGTACCCGGCCACGTTCCGCCAGGCGATCCCCCGCTCTTTCAGGTATTCCTTGTCCAGGTTGTCCGTCCCGGTCGCCGTCACGCACACCAGCTTTAAGTTCTTCGCCTTCCCGATGCTCTCCTCATTCACAGGGACTTTGTTCAGCACCAGGACGTCCGCGTCCGCCGTGCGCTCCCTCGCCTCCTCTGGCGTGGAGAAATCGTGCCTCACGACCTCCCCCAGCGCCTCATAACCGGAGAGGCTGACGTCCTCCCCGATGGATTTCGCGTCCAAAAATACGATCTTCATACGTTACCTCCTCTTTTATGGCTCGCTGTAATACTTCTGGTTCCTGCTCCGGGGCTTTTCCGGGATCGTCATCTTCAGCCTCCCCGCCTCCAGCAGCGGGTTCACATAATGGGACATCACATAATGGACGGTCTTGATCTGCAAAAACTCCGCGATCTCCCCGCGCGTCCGCGGCGTCCTGCAAAATTCCACGACCTCGCGCATCCCCTGGCCCGGAACGTCCGGCCCGCTCTTTTGAAGCTCCTTCTCCCGCGCTTCCTCATTGTAAAAAATGACCGCGAACCCGTTCCTGGAATCGAAAAACTCCGCTTCGCGCATCCTTGCAAGCCGCATTTCCCGCTGTATCGTGGGGATCCCGGAATATCGGTTCTCCGTCACGCCGAGCGTCTCCAACGCCCGCGCTAAAACCGGGTTCCTGGTGTCCGGCTGCACCTTCCCCAGCTTGTCCACCGTCAGCCTGCCGTAAAGCCCGCCCGGGTTCCGGATTTCCAGGCGATCCTTGTACATGACGACTTCGATCGGCATCGCCTCCGTATGGATGCTGTAATCCCTGTGTATCAAGGAGTTAAGCACCGCTTCGCGCAGCGCCACCAGCGGGTATTCCGTCTTGTCCGCCCGTTTTCCCGTCTCTTTATCGACGATCGTCCTGATCCGCATATTTTTTTTCAAAAATTTCATCGTGTCTTCCAGCATATCCATGATCGTGCCTTCGATCCTCCGGTTGTCCAGAAACCGCGATCCGTCCTCCGTCGTCTCCCCTTTCTCATATCCGGGGACGACCATCGCGTTGACCGTGTACTGCGGAAAAAACATCTGCGGGTAGACCGAAAACAGCAGCGTGCAGGATAACGTCGGCCGCCCGTCCGCCACCATGTTCAAAAACCGCTCCACATCCTCCTGCGGCAGGCTTCCCAGCCGCGGGTTCTTTTCCTTGATCCGGTCCAGGTACTCATTCATTTTCAGAAGGTCGATCGTCTCAAGCCCGATCCGCTCGTCCACCCGGATATCATCCTGGTATTTTTTCCGATAAGCCTCGTAACTGTATATCTCATAATCGCTCATTGGCTCATCCGATTCGCCCACCCGGATATAAGAGCCTTTGATCCGCCCCACTCCCCCGTAATAGCAGGGCCTCTCCGTGACGTCGACCCCCGGGATCTCCGCGGACACCACGTTCCCTTCCGGAAAAGAAACGGCGGTAAAGACCGGGCGCACCGCCGGGACCATCTGCTTGCACTGCTCATTTACCTTCTTCTGCAGATCCTGGACGTCGTAAACGCCCGCGATCCGAAAATCTTCTTTCTCCTCGATCCCAAAGAGGATGACCCCGCCCGTATCCTGGTTGGAAAAAGCGGAAATCGTGTCATACAGCTTTTTCGGGCAGCCCTGGCTCGCCGCCTTTAGCTCCACCGTCTGCGACTCCGCCTTCAAAGACCGCACTTTTTCGATCAATTCCTTCAACTCTGCTTCTACCATGTCTCTCTCCTGATCTTTATATGGATATCATAGCAACCGATCCGCCCCAAACGTGTGGTGCTTCCCTGTTCCATATTATACCCGAAACATATAAAATAAGCAAACAAATCGTTTGCTTATTTGTTTGCTTATTCATCCGGCCGTTTGCTTATTCGTTCGCCAGTTTGTTTATTTGTTTGCTTATTCGTTTGTTTGTTTCTTCGTTTGTTTGCTTATTTTTCACTCATTTGTTTGCAGTTTGCTTTTTGTTTGCTTATTTTTCACTCATTTGTTTGCAGTTTGCTTTTTGTTTGCTTATCTGTTTGCTTATCGTTTGCTTCCTGTTTGCTTATCGCTTGCCCCAGATATGCCTTCAGCTCTTCCATCCGGCTCCGCGCCTGCTGGTAGCCGTCCCAATAGAGCCTTGTCAGCTTATTCGGGTCAGACTCCGTCCGCCCCATCCCGTAAGTCGTCTCAGGCGCGATCACGAAGATCTCCCCGGCCTGCTCCCGCTCCGTCAGCTCCCGGAGGCAGGCGTTGTACCGCTCGGGCCGATTCTTTAAATCTTCCGCGATCTTGGGATAACGTCTGTACATCTTCTGGAAAAGCTCCCCGCTGCGTTCCGCTTTTTTCACATACCCGCGCTCCCTTGTAAGGATCACGACGACCTTGTCGCACCCCTCCTCAATCGCGCGCTCATAGGGGATGGAATCCGCAAGCCCGCCGTCCAAATAATAATGCTTCCCCACCTTTACGGGCTGGAATAAGATCGGAAGCGCGCAGCTCGCCACCAGCACGTCAAACTTCGTGTCCCGGCGCGGCACCTCAAGGTATTCCGCCTTCCCGGTATGGATATTCGTCACGCAGGCCTCCACTTTCCCGGGATATTCCTCAAACGCGTCGTAATCAAACGTTTCCAGCTTATTGGGGATCTCGTCAAACACAAAGGGGATGTTATAAAAATTCTTCTTGCGGATCAGATGCCGCATCCCCATATAACGCCTGTCGTCCATATATTTCTGGGCGATCGCCAGATTCCGCCCTTTCTGCTTCGACAGATAAGAGACGCCGTAAGCGATCCCCGCGGACACGCCGATCAAATAATCCGGCAGGATGCCTTCTTCCAAAAACGCATCCGTGACGCCGCAGCTAAAGATCGTCCGGCTTGCGCCCCCTTCCATCACAATTCCCAATTTCATATTCTGCTCATCCCTTTCCCAACTTTCTCACGAACTTCCTTATCATAACACATACGGAAAGAAATGTCAGGATGTTTTTTTAACTTTTGTAATGATGCGTTCCCTAATTGTTATTGAACAATGGAGTAGACAAATATCTGTCGCCAGAATCAGGAAGCAGCGCCACGATCGTTTTGCCTTTGTTTTCCGGCCTGTTCGCAAGGATCACCGCCGCTTTAAGCGCGGCTCCGGAAGAGATCCCCACAAGGATTCCTTCACTTACCGCAAATGCCTTGCCTTCTGCAAAAGCATCGTCATTCTCAATCGCGATCACTTCGTCGTATACTTCCGTATTGAGGACTTCCGGGACAAATCCCGCGCCAATTCCCTGAATCTTATGCGCCCCCGGGGTCCCCTTTGACAAAACAGGGCTTCCCGCCGGCTCAACCGCCACGATCTTTACATCCGGATTCTTTTCTTTTAAGTATTCGCCAACGCCCGTGATGGTTCCGCCCGTTCCCACACCGGCGATAAAAATGTCAACCTTCCCTTCGGTCTGTTCCCAGATTTCCGGCCCCGTCGTGGCCTTATGCACCGCAGGATTCGCCGGATTCACAAACTGCCCTAAGATAATTGCCCCGTCAATTTCCTTAGAAAGCTCTTCCGCTTTTGCGATAGCCCCCTTCATTCCCTTGGCCCCTTCTGTAAGCACCAGCTCCGCGCCATATGCCTTTAAGAGATTTCTCCTCTCCACGCTCATGGTGTCCGGCAGGGTAAGGATTGCCCGGTATCCCTTCGCCGCCGCGACGGCGGCAAGGCCGATTCCCGTATTCCCGCTGGTAGGCTCGATAATGGTCGCCCCCTCTTTCAAAAGACCCTTCTTTTCCGCATCCTCGATCATTGCCAATGCGATCCGGTCCTTCACGGATCCCGCCGGATTGGCGTATTCCAGCTTTGCGAGAATTGTGGCGTCTGTTACGCCCGCTTTCTTCGCGTACCGATTCAGTTTCAGGATCGGGGTTTTTCCGATCAACTCCAGCGCGCTTTCTTTGATCTGACTCATGATCATTTCCTCCTTCTTTAATTCCTATTTACACAGTAGGTTTTATAGGTTTCTTTTTATGCTACACATTATACGTTTCCTGATTTCCTTTGTCAATAGATTTTTTCAGCTATAACAGGAAGAACCTTGAAAGGGAACTTCAGAACAAGAGCCGACAAAGTAACAGGCAGCAGAGCAGGACTAAGCGGAAGGCGGAAAAATTTTAATGAAAATCTGGTAGAAATGCGAGTGTGACTGTGCTATTCTATTAGTAATACAAATCGTTTTATGGAGGAACCGTAATGATAGTAATGATGACAGGATTTGTAATATGGAGTTTGATCAGTGTGTTTCTTTTTGGCATTGGCGTTTCGGCATGGATCTCAAAAAATCCTGTTGGTTTTTTCACAGGAGTAAAACCGCCTAAAGTAAAAGACACCAAAAAATATAACCGCTCCGTTGCGGCGCTTTGGTTTGTCTACGCCATACTCATAGAGATCTGCGGAATACCATTGCTGTTTCTTGAACAAAATTCGGTTGGTTTTATACCTGTGATCTTTGGCGTTGTGGCGATTACGATCGCACTGTCAATTGTATATTTACAGATCGAGAAAAAATATCGATTGCCATAAAGCCAAATACCCCGCAGCAAGCCACGGGGCATGGTAACAGTTCAGCCTTCGGCTCCACAGTTACAGCCTTTGCAGTATGTGCAAAGTCCTGGGCTGAACTGTTACCGGGGCATGACTTAACTTATATTTCCCATCCGCCGATCACCATAATGTATTCCGGACTGCGCTTTTAGAATTTCGGCAAATTCCCCGTGATCGCCGTTTTTCATCTGCCTGCCTTTCAGACAGATATTGCCGTGGCGGCTTAGAATTGATCCATGCGGATTGCAATATCCGCAGAATCAGCCAGTTCCTTGCTGTGAGTTACGACAATTACGCATTTCCCTTCTTCATGGGCGATCTTTTTTAGCAGATCGATCACATCCCAGGCAGTCGCCTCGTCCAGATTCCCGGTCGGTTCATCCGCCAACAAAACATTCGCGTCGCTCGCCAATGCGCGCGCGATCGCAACACGCTGCTGCTGCCCGCCGGAAAGCTGCAAAACATTGCGTTTCCAATATTCCTTCCCGATCCCCATTTTATCAAGGATGGGTTCGGGCGCCTTTCGCCCGCCGAGCTTTACATTCTCCGCGACGGTCAGATAGTCGATCAGGTTATAACTCTGAAATACCAGAGAAATATGATGCTTTCTGTGTTCTGTCAGATCCCTGGCGGCGATCGGCTTTCCGTCATAAAGGATCTCTCCTTTTGTCGGGATATCAAGCCCGGCCAGCAAAGAGAGCAGCGTTGTTTTTCCTGACCCGCTTGGGCCAAGCAGGGCATACATTTTCCCGGGTTCAAATCCATAATTTACATTTTCCAGGATCCATTTATCCTTTTGGGATTTATAAAAATATGAGACATTTTTTGCTTCTAAGATCATAAAGATTTCCTCCTCAAACCAATTCGCTTAAAATATCTTTGGGATTCTTTTTCAAAATACCGATTCCGGCTGTCCCGATGGAAACGGCGGTAAGCATCACCATCCCTGCTCCGCAGATCAGAAACATTTCCTTTGTAATGCCTGCTTCCACGCCGACTACTGTTTGTTCTGACTGTACTGTGCTGTAAGCTACTTTATCGGCATCCATGTTCTTCTCCAGTTCCTCCTGTTCAACTTGTGCAGACACAAGATGATCCGCCGCAGCTTTTGAAGCTGCAGGCGCCAACGGAAAGGAAATTGCAAATGCCAAGAATGCTGTGATAAATGCTTCTGCAAATAGCTGCCCTAACACATTTCGCTTTTTATAACCAAGCGAGAGGAGGATCCCAATTTCATAATTTCTGTTTTTGGTCCAGAATACAAAGATCAAAAACAGGATGATAAACCCGGCCGCAAAGGTGATCAGAATGAGCAATGCGCTGATTTTCTCCAGGTCACTAAAATTGGAAGACATCGTGGACATATTGCCGTTCCGGTCAATGAGGTCGTATCGTTCCCAATCAATATCCACAGCACTGACAGCAGCTTTTACGGCATCATAACCATCCACATCGCCGACCTGAAAATAAGCGTGTTCATAGCAGGGATCATTTTCACTTCCTTCCGCCTTTTCCGGAAACCGAAGATCCGTAAAAATAATATTTTCCGAACGGAAGGTATCGCCTGCCATAAGGGGAGACATCATCTGTTTGGTCTGATAAATCCCGATGACCGCTGCCTTACGTACCTGTGAACCTTCCGGGTCGTGATAATCATTGAAACCGATCTGATCTCCAACGGCGAGATGATCCTGGTCTGCCAGTTGTTCCGAGATCACGCATACATCCCGATCCTTTTCCGTGACCATCCGTCCCTCTTTCAACGTAACATTGCCTGATAACACGTTGGAATCCAATTCCATTTTTCGGTTCCCGATCAATACGACGCCGCCCATGTCGCTGGTCTGATCCAGATCAGGATCTTCGATCCGGTCAAATCCGACTGGATTTACTGCTGTCATGCAGGTTGAAATATTGTAATCCGATATTCCCGGAACATCCGCTAATTTTTCAATGTCTGATATTTGCAAACAATCAAAGGAATTATCACACCAGACCATCCATTGCGCGCCGTATGCCGTTTTCAGTTTTTTCTGATGTACGCCTCCATACGAGCCTTCTTGTCCTTCTCCGATCTTTTCCGAGCATTCTGTCAGCCGTTTCGAACGGTTTTTTTCATTTGCATCCAGACGAAGTCCCGCGCCGATTGCCTGACGAGCCGTATCTTGCGTTTGTACATCTGCATTTCTGCAGGCCATTCCGCAAAGAAGAAACAGGCATACTGTTATCATAACCAGAAGCAGCAGAATACTTTTTATTGGCTTGCGCATGACGCTGCGCCACGCTCTTTGTAAACAATTCATCCTTTATCCCTCCATTTTTGACAGTGTATCTCTTGGATCTGCCCGCAAGATCGGAACGATGGAAATCCCAACGGCAAGGAAAACGATCGCACTGCCAAGCAAAAGCAGCGTCAGCAAGTGCGTTCCTCTAAGCCTTGCATTTGCAATTATGGCAAGTTCACTCGTTTCAAACAGGCTGTGCATGAGCTGTCTGGCAAACAAACTGCTGATGGCTGCCGCTCCGACCACAGAAAGCGCAAACAGTGAAAAGCTCTCCGTCATAGCTTGCAGGAACAAGCTGCCTTTTGAAATCCCCAGGCTGATGAAAACCGCCATTTCTTTTGTCCTGGTTCTCATCCACATACAAAGAAGCAGGGAAATTACAATGACAGCAGTCAGAATGATCAGCGCAAGCATCAGAGAGGAAATCCGGATCACCTGTTCCAAAGGCGCCTGCATTTGCTGATAAAGCAGATCCGATGTTGTGATGCCTATCTCTTTTCCCGCTACGAATGGCTCGATCTGCTGACGCAGGCTGCTCAGATTCTCCGGATCGTCCGTATAAACAGCAATGGAAGAATATCCTTCCTCACCATACAGCGTTTCAAACAGATCATGGTCCACAAAAATCTGGTTTTCGATCCGATAGGACGAAACAATCGAATCATCCTGCTTCCGTTCCATGCCGGAAAAGAAGATGCCGATAATTTCCCCAGTGGCCGTGCTGCCATTTTCAGCTACAAAAGTAAGCGGATCTCCGATCTGAAATCCATTTAATTCAGCCAAAAGAGAATTTACTAAAATCCCTCTTTGATCCTCTTTTATGGGATTTCCATCGAGCAGCCTGTATTTTTCTTCTGCAAAGGAACCGTCTGTTTCTGTATCATCATACGCCTGGATCGTTACTGATGCGTTGAGATCACTTTCATCATCTTTTATGATCACGGGCATAAAATCGCCCGGATAAGCGGTATGGCTTGCTACGCGGTTTATTTTCGTAACATGCGGAAGCTCCAAAAATTGAGAAGCAAGCTCTCCTGGGATCCCATTTTCTCCCTTTTGGTCTTTCAAAATAATCTTTGTCCCGGTCTTTTCCCACATGGAACGGCTGGCAGCCCGGGCGGTCTGCAGCGCCATGGTTCCACATAAAATCATGGCGCTGGTGATAAAAAAGCAAAGAAATAAAAGAACGCTTTTCTTTTTTTTGCGGCAAAAATACCGGAAAGCCCTTTGGTAAAAGCGCATATTTTCTCACATCCCCTCTGTTCTGTACAGGAATACCCGGCTGGCATGGAGAACATCGTTTTCATCGTATTCTCCGCAGATAATAAGAGAAGTCTGTTTTTTCACATCCTCTGCTGCCGCCATTTCATAAGTAGCTGTCGCAGTCTGAATGTCCACATGGGCGATCCAAAACGTACAGCCGGGATCATACACAACGGATACAAAGGTATCCTCATAGCCGGGAGCCGCCTGAATCGCTTCTCCCTCGCCGCCTTCTTTGGTAGGGGAAACCGTGCATCCGTTTTCCGTAAACTCGTAAACCGCACCGTTTAGATCGCTGATCTCAAAAAGCTCATCTGCATTGGATGGATTCTCGCCAGTTCCAGATTGAGATCCATTGTTTCCGGTATCCTGACCATTATTTCCATATGCTGGATCCCCGCCAGTTCCGGTTTGAGATCCATTGCCTCCGGCATCCTGCCCGCAGCCTGCACAGGCAAGCGCCAGCGCCATCATTGCGAAAAGTAAAATTTTGTGTTTCATGTGAAAACGCCTCCTATTTGTTTTGTTCGAACAGATCATACTGCCTAAGTTCTATAAAAGTCATCAAAGCCGCAAAAGAATATTTGCATATTCTTAGAAGATTTTTAGAAAGTCGTCTGCTATAATAGATGATGCAAAGGGTCAAAAGGGAGCGCAAAGCGCGGAGCAATCCGTGCATCATAAGATTGTATATAAGGAGGACACGATGCGGATACTGTTTGTAGAAGATGACCGGCAATTATCTGAAGTTGTAGCGGAACAACTGAAAAAAGAAGGATATATCACAGATTGCTGTTATGATGGTGAGGAAGCTCTCAGTTACGCCTTAAATTCCACATATCCTTATGATGTTGTATTGCTTGACAGGATGCTGCCTATTGTGGATGGCCTGACGATTTTGAAAGCCATGCGCCAAAAGCATATCCCTACGCCTGTTATCATTCTGACCGGGCTTGGGGCATTGGAGGATAAAATCGATGGTTTAGACTGCGGCGCGGACGATTATCTGGTGAAACCATTTCATATAAAGGAACTTTTCGCGCGGATCCGGGTGCTCGCGCGCAGGCCGATCGAAATTGTGGATAACATCATTCTTACTGCATATGATCTGACACTGGATCGGGAACACAGAAGATTAACCTGCAAAGACCATTCTGTGATCCTGACGCAGAAAGAGTCTGATCTGCTTGCAGTTTTCATGGAACTGCCGGATAAAACCCATAGCCGCAGCGAGCTGATCTGGCGGGTATGGGGAGAAAACACAGAGATAGAAAACGGCAATGTGGACAACTATATTCATTTTTTGCGGAAACGGTTTCGGGAACTAAAATGTAA
>CANQTH010000053.1 GCA_947626795.1 uncultured Lachnospiraceae bacterium | reverse complement strand
GACGGGTGCGGGCAGAGCCCGCTAATGGGTCAAGGGACTGGTCCCTTGTGGGGTTTGGGGCAACGCCCCAAGGTCTTATGACATCAATATCTGCATTTTTCAAGGTTCGTCGGAGCCTGTTTTTTTCGGCTCAGTTTTTCATAGGTCACTTGACACTACCCCCATTAAGGCCCGCTTGTTTCTAAACTGTTACGGCCCATGCCTATCACTATTATAAATCATTTTCTTTCAAAAACATATAGTGTATGATAGAAAAAAATAGTGGGGAAGCCGAAAGGTTTCTCAAAAAAAGGAGAAAAACCGATGGAGATCATTGATATGCATTGCGACACGCTCTCCCGCCTTTACCGGGAGCGAAAGTCCGGGAAACCGATTTCTTTGCGCAGCGGCCCGTTTCAGGTGGATCTTGAGAAAATGAGGCGCGCCGGATATCTGCTCCAGAATTTTGCCGTCTTCCTTGACTTAGGCGAGACACGCGACCCCTACGGCGACGCGAAGGGGATAATCGCCCTGTTCCGCGAAGAAATGCAAAAAAACCGAGATATCGCCGCTCCCGCAACCTCTTACCGCGATATCCTGAAAAACAAGCGTCAGGGAAAAATGTCCGCCATCCTGACCTTGGAAGAAGGCGAGGCCTGCGGCGGAAGCCTGGAAAAATTGAGGGAATTTTACCAGCTCGGCGTACGGATGATGACCTTCACCTGGAATTACCCGAACAGCCTGGGCTTCCCGGCGGAACCCGCAGGATCGCCGCGCCCCGCCTGCGGGAACGGATCTTCCGAAATCAAAGCAAGCTGCCCTAACTGCTGGAAGGGAGCTTCCGAAATCGAAACGAGCCGCCTCCCCGCCTGCGGGAACAAAACTTCCACAATCGAGGCGGCTTCCGGCAGCCTGACCGAGACCGGGATCGAATTTTTACGGGAAATGGAGCGGATCGGGATGATCCCGGACGTATCCCATTTATCCGACGCCGGGATCCTGGACGTCGCCCGGCTCTCCAGGCGGCCGTTCTGCGCCAGCCATTCTAACGCCCGCTCCCTCTGCCGCCGGGGGCGCAACCTTCCGGACGGCCTGATCCGAGCCATCGCGGACTGCGGCGGCGTCATCGGCGTGAATTTCTACGGGCCGTTCTTAACGGAACGCCCAAGCCCGCCCCCGGCTGGCGCGCCGTCCCACGAAATCCCGGTCTTTTACAGCCGCGTGGCGGACGTCGCCGCCCACATCCGTCATATCGCGAACGTCGGCGGCATATCCTGTATAGGCCTTGGTTCTGATTTTGACGGCATTGACGACAATCTGGAGCTAACAGACTGCAGCCGCATGGAGCTGCTCGCGCGGGAACTCAAAAAGACCGGATTCCACGAAGACGAAATTGACCGGATCTTTTTCCGGAACGTGCTTAGCTTTTACAAAGAATGGCTGTAGCGGCAGGACTGCACGGCCCTTTTCAAAACATCCAAAGGAGGAATTATGCAGCTTGGACTGATCCGCGTCCCGAAAGCGACGCTTTACGAATCCATCGCCGTGCGAAACGGCCGCGCCCATGGGCAAAATGTCTCAGACGAGCTATTGTCCGGATGGCTGGTGTGCGTCCGGCAAAAATACCGGGATTACCTGTCCGTCACGACTCACTATGGCTACCGGGGGTGGCTGGCGGCAGCCGCCGTGCGGATCGTTTCCGGTCGGGAGGCCTCCCTGTGGGATTTAAGCCCTTTTTTCACGTTCCCGGGCAGCCCGGCGCCGATCCCCATTCCTTTTGGGCAGGACGACGGCCTTGCCCGCAGCCGCAGCCGCCCCGGTGAAAGCCTCGCGGCCATGATCTCCCACGGTTCCATTGACGTCCAAACAAAGCCGCGCGTGCAGTCCGTCCGGATGGCTTCCTTATATATGGGAAGCTCCGTCATCCCCTGCGGCGCTCCGGAAGGCGGCTGGCAGAAGATCAGGACCGCCGACCGCGCCGTCGGGTATGTCCCCGCCGTTTCCCTCCTGCGCCCGCCGAAAATCCCGCCTTCACAGGAAGCGCGCCGCGCCGCCATCCTCAGCCGCGCGCAGGCCTTCCTTGGCACGCAGTACCGCTGGGGCGGGAAGACAAGGGACGGCATCGACTGCTCCGGCCTCGCCTTCATGAGCTACTATATGTGCGGCGTCTTGCTTTACCGCGACGCCATAATAAAGGAAGGCTTTCCTGTCCGCGAAATCCCTTTTTCCAGGATCCGTCCCGCGGACCTGCTCTATTTTCCAGGCCATGTCGCGCTCTACTTGGGAAACGGCCAGTATGTCCACGCCACGGGAAACTTACGCTCGTTCTGCTGCACAATTAACAGCCTGCGCCCCGGGGACGACGCTTACCGGAAAGACTTGGCGGACAGCATAACGGCCGTTGGAAGCGCGTTCCCGCCTGGCTGAATTTTCACTGAATTTTCTTTTACAAGATTTCCGTTGAGATAACTGCTGCGGAATGTTATAATCTCCAAAAGAGAAAGTCTTGAATCTAAGCACAAAAGGAGCGGATCATGTCTGAACATATTTTTTACACCCTTGAGAAATCCAAGACACCCAGCTTATGCGAGCGGCTCACCGCCTACTCCAGGAGCGGCTGCTACCCGTTCCATATGCCCGGGCATAAGCGCGCCGGGCTGGAGCTTCCGAACCCGTATTCCATCGACATTACCGAGATTCCCGGGTTCGACAACCTCCATCACGCAAAAGGCGTCTTAAAAGAGGCGCAGGAGCTGGCGGCGCGGTCCTACGGCGCGAAGGAGACGTTTTTCCTGGTCAACGGCAGCACAAGCGGCGTGTTAAGCGCGATCAGCGCGGCGCTCCCCAAGGGCGGCACGCTCCTCATGTCGCGCAACAGCCATAAATCCGCCTATCACGCCGCTTATCTGCGGGAAGCCGAGACGATCTACCTGCTGCCCCCCGTAACAGAGTTCGGCGTCCTTGGCTCTGTCCCGCCCGCGCACGTCGCGCAGGCACTGGAGGAATTTCCGCAGACGAGCGCCGTTTTCATCACGTCGCCGACTTACGACGGCGTCGTCTCCGACGTTGCCGCCATCGCCGAGATCGCGCACGCCCATGACGTGCCGCTGATCGTGGACGAAGCGCACGGCGCGCATTTCGCATTCTCGGATAAGTTCCCGGCTTCCGCGCTCATCTGCGGCGCGGATCTCGTGATCCACAGCCTGCACAAGACGCTCCCCTGCTTAACGCAGTCCGCGCTGCTGCACGTAAATTCCGACCGCGTCGACGTCGATCTGCTGCAGCGTTTCCTCCGCATTTACCAGACCAGCTCCCCCTCGTACCTGCTGATGGCCTCGATCGACCAGTGCCTGCGCTTCATGGCAGCGGAAGGGGAAGAGCGGATGGCGGAATTTTCCAGCCTGCTGGACCAATTTTACCAAAACGCCGCGACGCTGCGCTATTTCCGCGTCCTAAGCCAGGCCGACCCGGAGACGTGCTACGCGCGGGACCGCTCCAAGATCCTGATCTCGGTCGGGGACACAGGGCTGTCCGGAAAAGAGCTGCACGACGTCCTCATGCAGAAATACCACCTGCAGATGGAAATGGCCGCGGGACATTACGTGACCGCCCTTTCGAGCGTCATGGACACGGCGGAGGGATTCCGGCGTTTATATTCCGCTCTTGAAAATATAGAGCGGAATATCGTGACAACGCATTCCGCAAAAAAACGCCCGGCCTTAACCGCCGAAGACATTTACCAGACGCCAAAGCCGCGTATGTCGATCTTTCGCGCGCTGGAGCAGCCTTCGGAGACGCTCCCGCTGAAATCCTCCATCGGGCATATCTGCCAGGATTACATCTCCCTCTATCCGCCCGGGATCCCGCTGGCCGCTCCGGGGGAAGTCCTGACCGGAAGCCTGCTGTCCGCCATCTCCCGCTGCCATGCGGCCGGGCTGCCCCCGGAAGGCATGGAAGACCTGGCCAACTGCCGCGTCCGCGTCGTGAAAGAGTGACGCCTATGGGAAAGATATTTTGCCTGATGGGAAAAAGCGCGTCCGGAAAGGACACCGTCTACAAGCAGCTCCTGGAAAAAGAGGATCTGCCGCTGCGGGCCGTCGTCCCTTACACGACCCGCCCGATCCGGGACGGCGAGACAAACGGCGTGGAATATTATTTCCTGACGGACCGCGAGCAGCAGGAATTGGAAAAGCAGGGAAAGATCATTGAGCTGCGCGCCTACGACACCGTGCATGGCGTCTGGAAATATTTCACGGCGGACGACCACCAGATCGACCTTGGGAAAAACAGCTACCTCCTGATCGGGACGCTCGCGTCCTATCGGAAGCTGCAGGCGCATTTCGGGAAAGACGCGGTCGTCCCCCTCTACCTGGAAATAGACCCGGGCGAACGGCTGCAGCGGGCGCTTTCCCGGGAACGGGCGCAGGCCGATCCCAAATATGCCGAGCTTTGCCGGAGGTTCTTAGCGGACGAAGAGGATTTTTCCCCGGAAAAGCTGGCGGACGCCCAGATCCGAAAGATCTTCGTAAACGACAGCGCGGCGCGCTGCGTAAGCGAGATCTCCGCTTATCTGAAAGGATTTTTCCATGACGGCCCGGCCTAACGGCCCGAACGCGGCGCGTTGCCACGCTGAGCCTCACATTATCTGAAAGGATTTTTCCATGACGACCCGGCCTAACGGCCCGAACGCGGCGCGCTGCAACTTTTTTTATTAAAATATCGGCCAACCATAATTTTTCACTTTACAACTGGCGGAAAAACCCCGATAATGTATATATGGCGACCGTTCCGCTCAAAGCGTTCTTGCTTGAGCCGCCTCGCGCCGCCATGCCCGCGTCAGAGGAGCGCAGGCAATATTCAGCCAGGGCAGGAGCCAGCCGCGCGGCGCGCGTCCGGCGCTTCATGCCCAACGGGAGAAAGGCAGGTGGCCCTATGCCCCTTAAAGTAGACCCTGTCAGTTCCGCGCAGCCGACGGAAGCCGCGCAGCCGATCGAAAAGAGCGACGGAAGCTTCAAGTTCACGCTGGCAAGCCATGTGGAGGAAGCGGAACTGCAGGAACGATTAAACGGCCTCATGAAAGACATCACCGAGCAGGGCGAGCGTCTTTCCGAGCATATGGACATCCGCGACATGAAAAAATACCGGGAACTGGTGAAGGACTTCCTCAACGAGGTCGTCAACCGCTCCCATAAGTTTTCCAGGGAGAACTTTCTGGACCGCCGGGGACGCCACAGGGTATACGGGATCGTGAAGCTGGTGGACAAGAACTTAGACGAGCTCGCAAGCGAGCTTGTGAAGGATGAAAAAGACCATCTCGCGATCTTAAATAAAGTCGGGGAGATCCGGGGGCTTCTTTTGGATATTTCCACGTAACGCCAAAGATCCGCGGCCATTCCGCTTGGGGTTTGCGCCTGCCGCAAAGCCCAAAAAGGCGAACAACCGAGGATCTTGCAAAAGCGGCCGGGCTTTCTTGCGGCTGCGGACAGAGAGAGGAATGATATGGCAGGTTTTTCAAGCATTATCGGACACGAACAGATCAAGGAGCATTTGCAGAACGCGATTTCCATGGATAAGGTTTCCCACGCCTATATTTTCAACGGGCCGGACAGATCCGGGAAAATGATGCTGGCAAAGAGTTTCGCCATGGCGCTGCAATGCGAGAAAAAAGGCTCGGATGGGTGCATGGAATGCCATTCCTGCAAGCAGGCTCTCTCCGGCAACCAGCCGGACATCATCTACCTGCGCCACGAAAAGCCGAACACGATCTCGGTCGACGACGTCCGTCAGCAGATCAACAACGACATCATGGTGAAGCCTTATGCTTCCCCTTACAAAATATATATCATCGACGAAGCGGAGAAAATGAACAAGCAGGCGCAGAACGCCCTTTTGAAGACCATCGAGGAGCCGCCCTCTTACGCCGTCATCCTTCTTTTGACGACGAACTCGGACGCGTTCCTCCCGACGATCTTGTCCCGATGCGTCGTCCTGAACCTGAAAGTGGTCGCCGACGACGTCATCCGCCTTTTCCTGACCAGCGCCTGCCAGGTTCCGGACTACAAGGCGAAGATCTGCACGGCCTTCGCCCAGGGGAACGTGGGAAAGGCCATCCAGTTGGCCGAATCCGAGGACTTCAACGAGATAAAGTCCCTCGCGCTCTCCGTCTTAAAACGGGTGCGCGGCATGGAGCTTCCGGAGCTGGCGGAATCCGTGCGGCAGATTGGCAATTACAAGCTGGAGATCAACGACCTTTTCGACATCATGACGATCTGGTACCGCGACGTCCTGTATTATAAGGCGACGTCCGACGCCAACAGCCTCATTTTCAAAGACGAGGTACACGACATCAAAAGCCAGGCAAGCAAGAGTTCCTATGAGGGGATCGAGAACATCATCAAGGCCCTGGGCAAGGCGAAGCTCCGCCTGAGCGCCAACGTGAATTTCGACCTGGTGATGGAACTGCTGCTGCATACGATAAAGGAGAATTAGATTATGGTAAAAGTAGTCGGAGTCAGGTTCCGCACCGCCGGGAAAATTTATTATTTCGACCCCAAGAACCACGACCTCCCGGTTGGCTCCCACGTCATCGTGGAGACGGCCAGGGGCGTGGAGTTTGGCACCGTCATGGTCGCCCCGAGGGAATTAGGCCAGGACAAGCCGCGCCAGGCCCTAAAGCCCGTCCTGCGCATTGCCACGCCGGAAGACGAAAAGGCGGAGGAAGCCAACCGCAAGAAGGAAAAAGAGGCGTTCCGGGTCTGCTTGGAAAAGATCCACAGCCGCAAGCTGGACATGAAGCTGGTAGGCGCGGAATATACCTTTGACAACCACAAGCTGCTGTTTTACTTCACGGCGGACGGACGGATCGATTTCCGGGAGCTTGTAAAGGACTTGGCGGCGATCTTCCGCACGCGCATCGAGCTGCGCCAGATCGGCGTCCGGGACGAGACGAAGATCTTAGGCGGGGTCGGCATCTGCGGCAGGCCGCTTTGCTGCCACACATTTCTCTCGGATTTTGCGCCCGTCTCCATCAAGATGGCGAAGGAGCAGAACCTGTCCCTGAACCCGGCCAAGATCTCCGGGGTCTGCGGCAGGCTGATGTGCTGCCTGAAAAACGAAGCGGAGACTTACGAATACCTGAACAGCCGCCTGCCCGCGATTGGGGATCATGTGACGACGCCGGACAAGCTGAAGGGCGACGTGCAGAGCGTCAACGTCCTGCGCCAGACGGCGAAAGTCGTAGTGGAGATCGACGGCGAAAAAGAGATCCGGGAGTATAAGACCTCGCAGCTCAAGTTCAAGCCGCGCCACAAAAAGGAACGCTCGAAGGGTTCCCCGCAGGAAGCGAAGGTGCCTTCCAACCCGGAGGACAAGGGAAAGTCCAAGACGAAAGACGCGCATTGACAGTTCCGCGGATCTTCCGCATGAAAGGGGCCTTATGGACGTTGAGCTTTTGGAAAACGAGCGGTTAGACGAGCTGCACCGGAACGGATACTTCATCATACAGGATCCGAAGCGGTTCTGCTTTGGGATGGACGCCGTCCTGCTCTCCGGCTTCGCGCGGGTAAAACGCGGAGAGCGCGCGATCGACCTTGGCACAGGGACGGGTATCATCCCGATCCTGCTGGAAGCGAAGACCGGGGGCGCGCATTTCACGGGGCTTGAGATCCAGCCGGAAAGCGCGGGCATGGCGCGCCGCAGCGTTTCTTTGAACCGATTGGAAGACAAGATCGACATTGTGATCGGCGATATCAAGGATGCCTCAGAACGGTTTGGGGCATCTTCTTTTCATGTGGTGACGACAAACCCGCCTTACATGACCGGAAGCCACGGGCTGACGAACGCCAGCGAGGCGAAGGCCATCGCGCGCCATGAGATCCTCTGCACTTTGGAGGACGTCGTCCGGGAAAGCGCGCGGCTCCTAAAGCCGCAGGGCCGCTTTTACATGGTTCACCGCCCGTTCCGGCTGGCGGAGATCTTCGTCCTGATGCGGCAATACGGCTTAGAGCCGAAACGGATGCGGCTCGTTTATCCATTCGCGGACAAAGAGCCGAACATGGCGCTGATCGAGGGGCTTTCCGGCGGGAATCCGCGCATTACCGTGGAAAAACCCCTGATCGTCTACAAAGAGCCGGGCGTGTACACAGATGAGATCATTGACATTTACGGCTATTGAAAGGATCTGCCATGCAAGGAAAATTATATTTATGCGCTACCCCGATCGGCAATTTAGAGGACATCACGCTGCGGGTTTTACGCGTCTTAAAAGAAGCGGATCTGATCGCGGCGGAAGACACGCGCAATTCCATCAAGCTTCTGAACCATTTCGACATCCATACGCCGCTGACGAGCTACCATGAATACAACAAGATCGAGAAAGCCTTCCAGCTTGTGGAAAAAATGCGGCAGGGACAGAACGTGGCATTGGTCACGGACGCCGGGACGCCGGGCATTTCCGATCCCGGCGAAGAGCTTGTGCGCATCTGCAGGGAATCCGGGATTGAAGTGACTTCCCTCCCGGGCGCCTGCGCCTGCGTGACGGCCTTGTCCCTCTCGGCTTTGCCCACCCGGAGGTTCGCGTTCGAGGCGTTCCTCCCCCGCGAGAAAAAAGAACGCGCCTTTATCCTGTCCAGCTTAAAGCAGGAGACGCGCACGATCGTCCTCTACGAGGCGCCGCACCGCCTGACGAAGACTCTGGCGGAGCTTCTTGACGCCCTCGGCGACCGCAGCCTCGCTGTCTGCCGGGAGCTTACCAAAAAATATGAGACGGTCTTTTCCACCACGCTCTCCGGCGCGCTCTCTTATTACCAGGAACATGAGCCGAAAGGCGAATTTGTCCTCGTCGTGGAAGGGAAAAGCATGGGGCAGATCGAGGAAGAATCCCGGCGTTCCTGGGAAAATATGCCGCTCGAAGAGCATATGGCATATTACGAAAGCCAGGGGATTCCCCGCAAAGAAGCCATGAAGCGCGTCGCAAGCGACCGCGGGATGCGCAAGCGGGAAGTCTACGCGCTCCTCCTGGAAGATGATTCTTGATGGTAAAACTCACCAACTATGGGGGCGGAAGCCCCTGCCTGGTAAAAGCGCGGATCTATCCAAAATCATTTTTCTGCCCACGAACCTCCCTTTAGAGGGCGGAAGCCCCGCCTGATAAAGGCGCAGGGAAAACGGCTTGCTTTTCAATCCTTGCGGGACGCCTTAAGATTCCCAGAACTTCGGCAAGTATTTTTTCAAAATGGCAAACGGCGCGTTTCCCATTCTCATGAGCACATCATGGAACTGACGATCACTGTAGCTTTCCCCATATCGATCTTTCGCATAGTCCTGCAGATCCAAAAATTCCAGGTAGCCGATGTAATATTTCAGATAATGGGCAGGCTCTTCGACGATAAGCTGGAAGACCTCCCGGATCGCGGATTTGTCCGAGATCTGGTACGACGCGAAAAAATCGATCGTGTCGCGCAGCGTCCAGCCCTCGTAGTGGATCCCGATATCCGCCGTAGCGTAAAGGCTCAAAAGCGCGGATTGGTTTTTCTGCAGAAAAGCCGCCAGGTTCTTGTCAATATCAGCATAGAAAAAAGAGCGCATTTCCGCGTATGTCGCCCATCCTTCCACATACCCGCCGCTCCCGAACAGGCTTCGGATCGGCTCTAACCCACAGCTCCTTTCCATCACGTTCTGGTAAAGATGGCCCGGGAAGCCCTCATGGCCGAGCGTCGTATAAAGCTGCATTTTTTTGGTGCCCTTTGACTGGTTGATGTAAATACTGTTCTTCGAGACGTCGTCGATCGGCGGCGTTAAGTAGAACGCCGGGGCCGTATATTCCTCCATCGACGGATGCACCTGTTTGACCGTGTAGGGCGTCTGGGGCGGCGTCGGGAAATCTTTCTGCATCTTCTCCTGCAGATCCGCCAGGATCCACTCCGGATCCTCGCTCGGGATCTGGTAATGGGCGGATTTTTTCTGGATGTCCGCATCCTTCGCCAGCAGATCCGCCAGATCTTCCAGATCCCGCTCCCGCTGCTCCCTGATCCGAGCCTGCATTTCCCCTACCGTCCGGTCCGATCCTGTGACGTCCTTCACCAGGCATTCGTAATATTTTTTCCCGTCCGGCAGCCCGCACAGCCCGCCGCTGTTCTTGCCCGTCCCTTTCAGCCCGGCGACCGCTTCCGCCAATTCTTCGTAAGCCGGAATCACAGATTCCAGGACGGCCTTGCGGTTTTTCTCCTTATATGCCTCCGCCTGCTTCGGCGTGAGGAAATCCGCCTCGTCCACGCGCTCGTCAAACGTCGCCAAAAGGTAATTGTCCTCCGGCTCCTCGATAAATTCCTCGCACTGCCTCACAATATCTTCCGCGGCAAAATCCGCCATGAACAGGCCTTTTTCCGATTTTTTGCGCTCAATCTCAGCGATCTGGCTGAAATATTCCCGCGTGCAGGACAGCAACCCAAGATAATCCTCGACGTCCCGCTCGTCATAAAAAGCATATTCCGCCAAAAGAGCGGGAAGCTGCGCCTGGAAGCCTGTGCTTGGGCGCAGGATCTCGTCGTAAAGGGCGTATTTTGCCGCCGGGAGCTGAGTCTCTATGTAATCCATCATGACGTCATACGCCATTTTCTGGGAAACCGTCATCTTCTCCTGGTCGAACGACTGAAGCTTCCCTTTCCAATTCTCCAAGATGGCGGCCGCCCATGTCCCGGAATCCGCCGAAAGACTCCCGTAAGTGACCGGATATTCCGTGATCCCGTAATTTTCCGGGTGCGCCAGGCTGTAATGCAAGGTTAATGTGTTCGACGCTGCTTCCGTCCGAAACACCTGATCCAGATAAGCGGAAAAATCCCCTTCTCCCGCCTGCTTCCGCCCGCAGCCTGCCTGCAGGCAGAACAGCGCCGCTAAAAACAGCAGCGCCGCCCTCTTTAATTTTTTCGCCCTATGTACCATCCAAATGGCCCGCTTCCGCAAAATATTAATTCATTCTATGCGGAAAGGGCTGTCATTTAGAACGGGAGGTTGCGCGATTTTTCCGACATTGCGCATATAGATTTTGTGGACATGGAAGATGTAAAAGTGAAATGAATTTTGTTTACATCACCGTATGCCCCTGTAACTGCGCATCCACATCCCTGCCTGCATATATTACCCGGATAACTGTCACAAACGCTTCCTCTGCATTCGGAATGTAAAAGACCAGGTAATTATCCACTGGCATTACTCTCATCCCCCTGCTATTCCACGGTTCTTTTTCATACCGCCGGAATTTTTCAGGAAATTCCCCTAAACTAACAATATGTGCTTCCAAACGGTCTAACTGCCCGGAAGCATGATCCGGCGCCAGAAGGGTGAAGGCAATATACTCATAGATTTCCCTCAGATCCGTTTCCGCCTGTTCGGTCGTCTTTACTTCATACATCATATCCCGTAATCTTTGCGGATATCAGCAAATGCCTGCTTCACAGGCTTTATCCTCCCTGCCTTCATATCTGCGTATCCTTTCTCCAGTTCCGCGTCCAGTTCCGTTTCAGAAAGTTCTGCCACGCCTCTTCGCCTTGCAGGGGGAATTTTTACCTCAAAGGGAATCCCGCGGTTTAAGATAATCTGCTTATAAAACATATTGATTGCATTTGAAGCCGAAATACCAAGCATTGCCAAAATGCTTTCTGCCTCTTCCTTGACTTCCGGCTCTATTCTTGCATATAAATTTGCAGTTTTTGCTGCCATATCATCACACATCCCTTCATAATCTGTATAATACCCGTTCCTGCTTCTATTATATCAATTTGTGCATACAATAGCAATACATTTTTCCTGTAACATCTTTTTCCATTTTCCCATAGGATTTTCCCGCCAAATATGGTAAACTGTTTCTATTAAAAAATTCAGCCGCAAAGGAGTGAGATTTATGGGGAACACCGATTTTCCCGACATTGAACATATGGATTTTGTGGACATGGAAACAGAAGAGATCCAACGCCTGGCGGAAGACCTTCTCTCTAATCGGAAGTATTCCCTGCTAAGGCAGATGCTAAGCAACTTGAACGCTGCCGACATCGCTCTTTTATTTGACGGGATCAACGAAAAGGAAATTCCCTTGCTCTACCGCCTGCTGCCCAAGGAAGAGGCCGCGGAAACCTTCTCCTACATGAGCCGCGATATGCAGAAAACCCTGATCGACACGTTGACTGACCGGGAACTGCGCGCGGTAATGGACGATATTTTCCTGGACGACACGGTGGACATGATCGAGGAAATGCCCGCGAACGTCGTCGCGAGGATCTTGCGCAATACGGACGAGCAGACAAGGAAGATCATCAACCAGATCCTCAACTACCCGAAGGACAGCGCCGGAAGCCTCATGACGATCGAGTACGTCAACATCAAAAAAGAAATGACGGTGGGGGAGGCGATCGCCCGTATCCGGCAGACCGCATTCAACAAAGAAACGATCTACACCTGCTATGTGACGGAACACCGCAAGCTCATCGGCATGGTGTCCGTCAAGGATCTGCTGATGGCGGAAGACTTCATGCAGATCGAGGATATCATGGAGACGAACGTCATCTATGTGGACACCCATGAGGATAAGGAAGAAGTCGCAAAAGTCTTTAACAAATATGATTTCCTGGCGATTCCGGTCGTAGATCAGGAGGAACGCTTAGTCGGGATCGTCACGTTCGACGACGCGATGGACGTCATGCAGGAAGAAAATACGGAAGATATCACCAAGATGGCGGCCATGACGCCTACGGAAGGCAATTATTTCAGCATTTCCGTATTTTCCCACGCCAAGAGCAGGATCGCCTGGCTGCTGGTGCTGATGCTTTCCGCCACTATCAGCGGCTCCATCATCACGCATTACCAGGAAACGTTCCAGATGTACCCGCTTCTGGTGTCGTTTATCCCGATGCTGACCGGGACAGGCGGAAACTGCGGCTCGCAAAGCTCCACTTTGATGATACGCGGGCTTGCGCTCGACGAGATCAAATTCAAAGACATTTTCAAAGTCATATTCAAGGAATTCCGCATTGCGATCCTGGTAAGCATCGTCCTTGCCATCGCAAACGGGCTGCGTATCTACATTCTGTATGGAAATGTCATGATCGCCGCTGTGATCGCCACCGCGCTCGTGGCTATCGTCATCCTCTCAAAATTCATCGGATGCACGCTGCCCCTGATCGCGGCACAGATCCATCTGGACCCGGCGTTGATGGCGACCCCGCTGATCTCCACGATCGTAGATATCTGCTCGATCCTGATCTACTTTAAGATCGCGACGATCATACTTCAGATCTAAACGGCCGCAAAACCTGCCCCTTTGTCTTTTCCATTGTCCTATGCAAAGAAGCGGACGCCCAAACCCGGGCGTCCGCTCCTTTTCTCTCCTGCCAGATGGCAGTCTTTTTATTTCTTAATCTTGATCTTTAAGGTCGCTTTCTTGCCGCTTCCGTCCGTTGCCGCCGCCGTCACTTTCACGGTCTTGCCTGCCCCGGCCTTCTTCGTCTTTACCACGCCCTTCTTGCTTACGGTCGCGTATTTCTTGCTGGATACAGTCCACTTCAACGTGACCTTCGCGTTCTTCTTCTTGATGGTATTTACGGTAGCCTTTACCTTCACGGACTTGCCCGCCTTCACGGACTTAGCCGCCTTCAGCGTGATCTTCTTCACCGCGTCCGTGATCTTCACTTTCGCGGATGCGATCTTCTTGCTCCCGTCCGCCGCCGCTGCCGTTACCGTCACGGTCTTGCCTGCGCCCGCCGTTTTCGCGGATACGACGCCCTTCGCGCTTACGGTCGCGTATTTCTTATTGGAAACCGTCCACTTCAGAGCCTTGTTTGTCGCATTGTTCGGAGCCACCGTTACCTTCTTGCTCAGGTCTAACTTCTTGCCTGCCAGTACCTTGTAAGTCTTCGCGGAGAACTTAACGCTGCTTACCTTCACGCCCACGTCCGCCTGCGCCTGGCGCACAAGCGCCGCCTGCGCGTCCGTCAGCGCTTTCGCCGCCGCGTCCACTTCCGCCTGCGTCGCGTCCGCCTTAGCCGCGGCTGCCTGCGCCGCTGTCAGGGCTTCGCTGAACTTCTTCCAGCTATCCGCTGTGTAGTCCGCTTCCTTCAATGCCTGCGCTGCTGTGATCGCGTCGTTCAACGCTTTCTTGTCCACGCTTGCAGGCGGGTTCTTCTCAAGCTCTTCCTGCTTCTTCTCCGCCTCGGTCAGCACGTTGTAATTCGTGATCTTTGACTTCAGCTCTTCCGGAAGCAGTTCGTAAGTCTTGCGCAGGTACTCCAATTTCTCCGCGCTTGCCTGCGAACCGTCAACCCCGGATTTCTCAAGTTCGCTCAAGAGAGCCTCCATATCCTTAACCGCAGACGTATAGTCGTATACCTTCCAGCGGCAGATGCCGTTTGCCTGACCCTCATCATGTACCGTCATGACAAGGCGGATCGACTTCGTCGTGATCTCTCCAAACTCGATCGTATTGAACTTGTCGCGCTCCTGCGCGGTCGTCCAATCCGTCTTCATCTCAGCCGTCAGCCAGTCCGCTTCCGCGCTCGGGTCGCCGCCGTCCTTCAAGTACTTAATGGTGAGCGTCCCAGGCACGCGCGTGCCGCCCATGTCGTCATACCAGTAGATGTCCATCTTATTTGTCGTGATCGGGCTGTCCCAATCGTACTGTACCCAATGCTCGCTGCCTGGATCCTGCGGCCAGTTGCCCCAGCTATGCTTGCCGTCGCCAAAGGAGCTTTCCGGCGTCCAGTCAGCCTTGATGCCTTCCAGGTTCTCCCAGCCAGCCGTGTAGTCAGAGGATACCTTTGCGTCCAGGCTCTTGTCCGCTAAATCTTTCCCTGTGATGACTTTCTCCGGTACGGAATTGTACGCCCAGATCAGCATCTTGGAGGAATTGTTCTTGACGTTGCCCGGCTCATAATCCGCGTCGTCGCCGCGGTTGTTCCATGCATAATACGGAACCGCCTGCAGTTTCGCCGGGATCGCGCCGTTGTCCGTGTTGTAAAGCACGTCGCCCGTGATCTCCACAACGCCGTTCAGCAGGTCTTTGTTGTAAGTAGCCGTCAGCTTCGCATCGCTCGGGATGATGAAGTTCAACGGGTCAAAATCTGCGATATCTGTGTTGAGCTGCGCGTTTCCTGCTTTCTCCATGCAGTATACGATAGGCCCTCTCTGCAGCGCGACTTTGCCTTTGTCCGCCGGGATCAGGTCTGTCGTCGTCATCCGGATCTCCATCGGGATGTCGATGTCAACGACGTCGCCCTTCTTCCATGTCCTTGTGACGGAAATATAACCTTTCTCCGCCGCCGTGGAAGCGACTGCCTCGCCGTTTACTTTGATCGTTATGTCCTTGTTCTCCTGCTCCTGTACCCAGCCAGGCACGCGGATCTTCAAGGTGAATTCTTTGTCCGCTTCCGGGCTTACCGTAAGTTTCACGGCGCCTTCCCACGGATAATTCGTTTCCTGCTTCAAGCCGACGTCCGTGCCGTCCACATTGACCGTGCCGTTGCTGCCGACATACATATTCACGAATACGTTCTTCTCATGCACGGTGTACATATAGCCGCTCAGGGAAGCGATCGTCCGCATCAGGTTCGGCGGGCAGCATGCGCAAGCGAACCACTCGGAACGCGCGTTGCCGCCGTCCACTTCAAGGAGCGTGCTGTAATAGAAACGGTTCCCGTCGAGGTTCGTGCCGACAAGGATCGCATTGTACAGATCCTTCTCAACCACGTCCGCATATTTCCCATCCTCATACAGGAGGTTCATGCGCTGGTTCCAGTTCGTGAACGCGATCGCCGCGCAGATCTCGCAATAAGACTGGTCGTTCGGAAGCACGTAATCGTCGCCGAACCCTTCGGAGTCCGCGCCCGGAACGGTCGTCCCGATCCCGCCCGTGATGTATGATTTCCTGTTTGTAACAGAATCCCAGATGGAATCCAAGCTCTTCAGGTAAGCCGCCTTGTCCGCGTCGCCGTCCGGCAATGTAGCCGCGATGTCCGTAACGCCCGTATAGAAGTAGCCCGCGCGCACGGAATGTCCGACTGCGTTTGTCTCTTCTTTAAACGGCTTCAGATCCTGGGAATAAGTGCCGCCGGAATAGCCGCTGTCCCTCAATGTGGAATCCTCGCCCCGGCGGTCGATCAATGTCTTTGCCGTGTCGTAGTATTTCTGGCCTGCGCCCTCGCCTTCGTATTCCTCCGCGAGCTTCGCGAATTTCACAAGGCCAAGTTCGATCTCCTCATGCCCCGGAACCTCATGGCGCTTGCCGTTCGGCCCGAACAGGGAAACGATCTCGTCCGCGAAACGCTTGCCTGCGACGTAAAGCCTGTAATCCGGATCGCCGATGCCTTCCCGATAACGCGTATACGCTACGACACTCTCCAGGAAATGGCCCGCGTTGTACATCTCATGGTTCGAGAATTCGTTCCAACGATGCGTCCCCGGCTGCCCGCCGCCGTCAAAAGTCTTGCTCCTCAAGGTGAAATGCGTATCAATATAGCCGTCCGCATACTGTACTTTCTCAATCTTCTCGATCCAGGAATTTACCTTATCCGCCAGCTTCTTCCTCTGCGCTGCCATCTCTTCGCTTGTCTCGTTCTGCGTAGCGGAAAGCGTATAGGAAATCGCCTCGATGCTCTTGTAGATATCGGAATCCTGGAATACATAGCCTCTGAACGCGCCATACTCCTCGCCGTTTAATTTCTTGATCGCATTGTCAAAGTTCGGCTCGCCGCCGGAAGCCTGCTCGATCTCGTAGATCGCCTTATTCAGGGACGCGGTCGCGTTCGTCTCCTGCTTCGGCATCCAGAAGCTGTCGTCAAGCTGAACGTTCTCAAATGTAACGGTGCGGTTGGAACCAGCCACCTTCGCAGGCTCTTTTACCGTGATCTCCGCTTTCGCGTCGTATTCCTTGCCTGCGTAATGAGCTTTCCCGTTTACGGTAAAGGTATTGCCTGCTTTCGCATAATCCGCTTCCGAAACTTTGTCCCAAGTAACCGGGATCAGCTTGGAATTGAACGATTCGCCAAGCTCCACGCCGTTGTTCTGCGTCTTGCGGGACGGCGTCGGGTCGTCGAACACGATCCCGTTCGCAACGACGGAATCCGGAAGGATCGGAGCCACGCCAGCGGCTGTCGTCGTCGTGTAAGGATCAATGCTCTCAATGCCTTCAACCGTGACTTCATAAGTCGTTTCCTTGGAAATGCCATCCGCCGTAACCTTCAGCTTCAAGTTGACCGTTCCCTGATCCAGGGCTTCTAACGTCGCTTTCGCGCCGTTCGCCGTGACCTTTGCCTTCGTCTCGTCGTCAACGGACCACTCGTACGTCGCTTTTCCGGACATCGCAGCCGGGATCGTGCTTCCGACATACTCTTCCGAAGTGCCCATGGAAAGGCGGGTCGCGCCGGAGATCTTCGCGCCGAACAGCTCGTCCGTCACTTCAATGCCGTTTACTTCCCATTCGCTGATGCCGACGCCGACTTCGCCCGTGTTGTCGCCGCGGTTCATCGTCAGGCGCAGCGCGGAAGTCTTAACCGGCTCCTCAAATTTTACTTCGTTCCATTTGCCGTCCCCTTCAACGCCTACGTCCGCAATCCGCGTCCAGTTCACGCCGTCCGCGTTTAAGTATTCCACGTAGCAATCGGAAGGAAGCAGCACGCCGCCGCCATCCTGCCACCACATCACGCGCATATCGTCGAGGCTATAAAGCCCTTCCCATGTCAGGGTAGCGGTGGAAGGCCACTTGATGCCGTCCGACTTGTTCCAGGTGCAGTTATTCCAGGACGTCGCCGCGTCGTCTGTTGCAAGTTCCCCGTTGTTCATATTTTCCGCCATCGCCGGGCTGTTCTCATATGTCGCGCTCGCAACTGCCTTTAACGCAACATTCCCGTAAGTCGGAACCTCCGGCTCTACCGGGGCGGAAGAGCTTCCGCTGTACACTTCCCACTCGCTGATGCCGACGCCGTTCTGGGCCGGAACATCATCCTGGCGCGTGATCTCCATACGCAGTGCTTTTGTCTTGACGGGTTCTTTGAACGTCACGGTATTCCACACCTTGTTGTTCCCGTCCACGCCGCCGTTCACGCTTGTGTCCGCTTCCACGCCGACGTCGCTGATCTCTACCCATTCGTCGCTGTCGTTTAAATACTCCACAACGGCGCTCTTCGGGAAACTTACCCCGCCGTCATTGTATGCCCACCAGATCACGCGCATACTGGAGATCTCCTGCTCGCTGTCCCAGGTAAGGGCTACCCAAAGCGGGTCGTCCGTTCCCCAACTGTTCCAAACTGTGCTTGTGTCGCCTGTCGCCAGCTCGCCGTCGTTCATGTACTTCTCATCAACGCCGCCATAAACGTTCTTATAGCTTGCTGACGCTGTAGCCTTCAGCGCGATGTTTTCCCCGGACGGCTGTTCCTCGTCCGCGGTCGGCGCAGCCTCTGACGTCCCTGTTCCCTCTGCTTGCGCCGCAGAAGCCGGGATCATCGTGAAGACCATCGCCAGGCTCATCATAAGAGCCACTATCCGTCTCTTCATTCTCTCATCCTCCTCAATCTGATTGAAGTGCAACATTTAAAAAAACGGCCATGTGTCCTTCTTCATTCCTCCTTTCCCGGCATTCCCCCACTATGAAACACTGTCCGTTATTTCCAGCTATTTTTTACATATTTAATCAGTTTTATTTTACAATACCCATACCCCTTCTTCCATTGCAATATCTTAATGTCCATGCCATATTTTAATTACATTTCCAATTTTCCAGCGTTTTCAATGGAAGGCTTTTCCAGCCATCCCTGCGCCAATGGCCCTGTCTGATCTTACGGCAAGATATTTAAGAAGCGGACGCCCGAAACCGGACGCCCGCTCCTTTTCTTTCCTGCCAGATGGCAGTCTTTTTATTTCTTAATTTTGATCTTTAAGGTCGCTTTCTTGCCGCTTCCGTCCGTTGCAGCAGCCGTCACTTTCACGGTCTTGCCTGCCCCGGAC
>CANQTH010000052.1 GCA_947626795.1 uncultured Lachnospiraceae bacterium | reverse complement strand
CCGAAGTAATATTTTTCCAGGTCGCTGTCCCAGCCCCAGGAAGCATCAGGGTCAGGGAAATGGCGCAGGTTTTCCGGAGTGCCGGCCCGGTGATGTCCGCGGGGGCAGGCATGGGTATGTACGGCGGTGCCGTCACCGGAGACGGTAAGGTGTTCCTTCGGGATAAGGCCGCATTCGATGGATGGAAGGACGGCGGCATGGTAAAAGAGAAGCTGCAGGCGCGCCTCAAAGTTAAAGGGGATATCTTTCCCTTCCAGAAGTCGTTTTTCGATGGCTTCTGTGATTTTGGGTCTGGTTTCCTGTGCTTTCTGATTTTTGCCTTTGGGCCTGTCAGGCTTTTTGGTGTTCCGGGAAGCGGGGAGCAGCTTGTCCCGGGCATACAGGTCCGTTGGCGGAGCAGCCCAGAGCCTGTCCATGAAGTCAAAATAGGAACCGAGCGGTGGCAGGGAATCTGTAGTGCATCCAATAAGCGCAGCGAGGAGACGGTCGCTGCAGAGCCTGCGGACCCAAAGGGTAAGGGATGGTTTGGCAAGGCCTTCTGAACAAAGGAAGAAGAAAAGGATAAAAGACCTTAGGATCTGGGGCTGGTTTTTGGCGGGCCTTCCGGTGGATGAATAAAAAGGAAGGAGAAATTCCATGGCCCTGTCGGTATTGAAGAGCCGGAGCTTCTGCCAGGGTTTCCAGAGTTCCGTATGGAGCCTGGTCCTTTCAGAAGAATCAAAATGGGCTTTAGCTTCGTTGAGAAAGCGCTTGTAATCTTGCATGGACTGCCAGCGCTTGATCATAAAGTGCACCTCCTTGTAGTATGATGCTGTGCGTGTGTGGCACAGACATTTCCTTAGCTACAAGGGGCGCGTTTGGCGGCTGGCGTTTATGACCACCAAACGCGCCCGCACATTTTGGGGAGTATGTCAATAGTTTTTAGAAAATAAATAAATTTTTTCTCCAGAGTTTGGAGGAAGAGATAAAAAGAAGGAACAGAAAAAGAGCGGAAATATGGGCTTTAAAGAGTTTCCGAGACCGCTCAAAGCCAAAAATGGAGGGACAGAAGATGGCAAAGAAAGATCTGAATTTGCCAAGATGGTTTCCGAGAATGTTAGTGTTTGCATTAGATGAAATTGAAGAGATCGAGAATATTTCCGGGATCAGGGTTTTTTGTGATAAGTCAATTTGGAAAGAGGCGTCAAAGCTTTTTATGGATACTTTTACTGATGTATGGTGGGAGGATGTCGGCGGTGTGAATTGCAGCGAAGAAGAGAAGGACATTTGCCCGGTGTCAGTAAAACGTATGGAATATGGATTTTTTATTACGGTTGGCAAGCTATATATAAAGGATAGCTGGGGGAATTATGGCGCGAGGACAAACGCGGATGCAGTTGCGCTGGAAACGATGAAGGCTGCCTATCCTGAGCTTGAATACGAGGGGCATGTAGTATATGTATATAGCGACGTTCATACTGGTGAGATTGACGAGTATTGGGTTTCATCAAGCGGGAAAAACGCCTTTAAAAGGTATGATTTCATTGGAAAAGGGCTGAACCGCATCCTTTCGGAAAAAGAGGGGTACATATATTATTCCTTGGAAGACAACTTGGAATGGGGTGCAGGGCATGAAGATATCATCCGATTATTCTATGCATATTCGCAGTGGATCAGCGAGAATGTGCTTGACCGTGCAGTCCATTGGATCGTTGCTGTGGCAGATGAAGAGATGCAAGGAGATCTGATCCGCCGGGTTAAAGAACTTGAGGTGAATAGGTGGAGCAGAGTTTTGAAGAGACGGCAGAAGGGAGATTTTCGGATTGATGAAGATGGCGTTTTGCGCGAGTACAATGGTCCCGGCGGGGATGTGGCCATTCCCGAAGGAGTGACGCGCATTGGGTCATGGGTTTTTGGAAAATGTGAAAGTTTGAAAAGCGTAACAATGCCAAGAGGGCTGAAGAGCATCGGAAATTATGTGTTTTGTGGGTGCAGCGGCCTGGAACGCGTGATAATTCCGAAAAGCGTAAAGAGAATCGGGATGGGAGCATTTCAGAATTGCAGCAGTTTGAAAAACGTGGAAATTCCGAAAAGCATAAAGAAGGTTGGGATGGACGCCTTTGAGGGCTGCGGCAGTCTGCAGATGGGGGAGCGCGGAACGATCGATCCTAAGGCTAAGGTGGAGCTGTTGGAGAAGGCTGTCCTCGAGGACGGGCCGGATGAGCTGCGGGCGGTGATCGACAGGGAGAGGCCGTTTGAGTTTATGGCGCGCGCATTAGGTTATGCCTGCGCTTTTGGAGGAGAGGAAAAGGTCGAGATCCTGCTGGAATCCGGCGCAGATTTTACATATGAACCCGGCCCTGGCTCTTACGAGAAGTACGGCACGTATGACGCCTATTATTTGGGCATGGCGCGCGGCAAATCTCTGGACGATGCCAATGGCGTTAAGGTGCAGATGCTGTCGGAAGAAATGGATTGGCTGACTTCGTACGCGGGGATCGCGGGCGCCAATGGCGTTAAGGCACGACTGCTGCCGGAAGAAGACCGAACACGGATCGCGCTGGATCTGCTGAGGAGGAAGACGCCCGGGTTTGACGCGAAGGAGCTGTTGTATTATGCGATTTTGTGGGGCAGCTTCACGCTGGCGGATGCGCTGCGGGATGCAGGCGTAGGGCTTTCAAGGAATCAAAGATATGAGATTGGATGGGAGGAAGCCATCTGGAATATGGAAGCCGCAGATGGCGTAAAAGCGCTGACACGTCTGATGGATCTTATGGAAAAACAGAGAAAAAAGCTGAGAATCGACCAACGAGAGATGAAGGATTGGATAGAAAGGACATCTAAGAGCTTCGAGGGGAATATAGATATATTGCGTCTTCTGTCGGAACGGGCGGATGCCAGCAGAGTGTCAGAAATGAGCTTGATGAAGAAATTTGTATCGAAGGAAAGGATGGAGCTGCTCGATGTATGCGCGCAGATCGGCTGGATAAAGGATCCTGAAAGACGGGACAAGCTTATCGACTGTGCGATGGGGCGGAAGAAGGATCAGGCGCTGGCGTGGCTGCTGGATTATAAAAACCGCACGGCGGATTTCGCGGCGGAAGAGGAATGGCGGGAGAAAAAACGGATGCGTCAATTGTCGGAGTCTCCCGGTTCTGTCCGCGCGATGCGAAGGATATGGAACTGGAAAAAACAAGGGGACGGCACGTTGTGCTTGACAAGTTACAAGGGGAAGAAAGTCGATGTGGCTGTGCCGGAGAAGATTGGAAGGAATGTGGTTACTGCCTTAGAGGGAACGTTCAATGCCCGAACGCATGCTGCCAATCAAGCTGCGAGAAAAGCCATTACGTCCGTGCGATTGCCTGAAACGATCCGGCGTATAGGGAGAGAATCCTTTGCAGGCTGCAGCAGCCTGACGAACATGATGATCCCGGAAGGGGTGACGAGCATAGGTGAGAAAGCCTTTTGGTTATGCGGCAGCCTGACGAGCGTAACGATCCCGGAAGGAGTGACGAGCATAGGTGAGAAAGCCTTTTGGTTATGCAGCAGCCTGACGAGCGTGACAATTCCAGATAGTGTGACGAGCATAGGAAGAAAAGCCTTTTACGACTGCAGCAGCCTGACG
Source organism: uncultured Lachnospiraceae bacterium (assembly GCA_947626795.1). Lineage (GTDB taxonomy): Bacteria > Bacillota > Clostridia > Lachnospirales > Lachnospiraceae > Petralouisia. The sequence goes on along the minus strand of CANQTH010000052.1, from coordinate 15,687 downwards.
AGTGCGAGAATCCCGGAAGGGGTGACAAGCATAGAGGAGAGGGTCTTTTATGGCTGCAGCAGCCTGGCAGGCGTGACAATCCCGGAAGGGGTGACGGACATAGGAAATTGTGCATTTGCAAGGTGCAGCAGCCTGGCAAGCGTGATAATTCCGGAAGGGGTGACGAGCATAGGAGATTATGCTTTTGCAGCACACGGCGACATGACAAATACGAGACTTTATCCGTGCAGCAGTCTGGCAAGCGTGACAATCCCAGACAGCGTGACGAGCATAGGGAGGTATGCCTTTGACAATTGCGAGAATATCACGATCCATGCATCCGCGGGATCCTATGCGAAGCGATATGCACGAAATAGAGGTATTTCTTTTGAGAAGATATAAGGGCATTAGCATCAAGTCCGTGCTGGACCGTTTCCCGACAGCGGAAAATCTGGCTAATGCTATGTTAGGGAGTAGGAAAAAGCCAAAATGGAGGGACAGAAGATGGATGTAGGAGATTTTGAAATTGAAAATGGGGTTTTGAAGGAATACAGAGGTTCCGATGAAGTTGTAGTCATCCCGGAAGGAGTGACGAGTATAGAGTGGGAAGCCTTTGCAGGTTGCAGCAGCCTGAGAAGCGTGGTAATCCCGGAAGGAGTGACGAGCATAGAGCGGGAAGCCTTTGCAGGTTGCAGCAGCCTGAGAAGCGTGAGAATCCCGGAAGGAGTGACGAGTATAGAGTGGGAAACCTTTGCAGGCTGCAGCAGCCTGGAAAACGTGATAATCCCGGAAGGAGTGACGAGCATAGGGGATAGTGCCTTCAGTAAATGTCGTAGCCTGACGAATGTGATAATCCCAGAAGGAGTGACGAGCATAGGGGAGAAGGCATTTTATGACTGTAGCAGTCTGAGAAGCGTGACAATTCCAGAAAGCGTGACAAGCATAGAGAGAGATGCTTTTTCCAGAACGCTCTGGCTTGCGGACAGGAAAAGGAAAAATCCGCTGGTAGTCGTGAATCATATATTGATCGATGGGGATGGATGCAAAGGAGCAGTGACAATCCCAGAAGGGGTGACGAGTATAGGGGATAGGGCATTTGAGGAATGCAGCAGCCTGGAAAGCGTGGTAATCCCAGAAGGAGTGACGAGCATAGGTTGGGGCGTCTTTGAGGGTTGCAGCAGCCTGAAAAGTGTGATAATCCCAGAAAGAGTGACGAGCATAGAGGGTAGTGTCTTCAGTAAATGTCGTAGCCTGACGAATGTGATAATCCCAGAAGGGGTGACGAGTATAGGGGGTAGTGCATTTGAGGGTTGCAGCAGCTTGAGAAGTGTGACAATTCCAGAAAGCGTGACAAGCATAGGGGGAGATGCTTTTTCCAGAACGCCTTGGCTTGCGGACAGGAAAAAGAAAAATCCGCTGGTAGTCGTGAATCATATATTGATCGATGGGGATGGATGCAAAGGAGCAGTGATAATCCCAGAAGGAGTGGCAAGTATAGGAGATAGAGCCTTTTCAGGTTGCAGCAGCCTGGAAAGCGTGACAATCCTAGAAGGAGTGACGGGTATAGGGGATAAAGCCTTTTCAGGTTGCAGCAGCCTGGAAAGCGTAACAATCCTAGAAGGAGTGACGAGCATAGGTTGGGGCGTCTTTGAGGGCTGTAGCAGCCTGGAAAGTGTGATAATCCCAGAAGGGGTGACGAGCATAGGTTGGGGCATCTTTGAGGGCTGTAGCAGCCTGGAAAGTGTGATAATCCCAGAAGGGGTGACGAGCATAGGGAGTAGTGCATTTGAGGGTTGTAGCAGCCTGGAAAGTGTGACAATCCCAGAAGGGGTGACGAGCATAGGGAGTAGTGCATTTGAGGATTGTAGCAGCCTGGAAAGTGTGATAATCCCAGAAGGAGTGACGAGCATAGGGAGTAGTGCATTTGAGGGTTGTAGCAGCTTGGAAAGCGTGATAATTCCAGAAGGAGTGACGGGCATAGGGGATAGTGCATTTTATGGCTGCAGTAGCCTGGAAAGCGTGACAATCCCAGAAGGAGTGATGAGCATAGGGAGTAGAGCATTTTCAGGTTGTAGCAGCCTGGAAAGCGTGATAATCCCAGAAGGAATGACGAGCATAGGAAGTAGTGCATTTTGGGATTGCAGCAGTCTGAAAAGCGTGATAATCCCAGAAGGAGTGACGAGTATAGGGGGTAGTGCCATCAGTGACTGCAGTAACCTGGAAAGCATAACAATCCCAGAAGGAGTGACGGGCATAGGGGAGAATGCATTTTGGGGTTGCAGCAGCCTGGAAAGCGTGATAATCCCGAAAGGGGTGACAAGAATAGGGGATCATGCATTTTCAAGTTGCCGCAGCCTGAGAAGCGTGACAATCCCGAAAGGGGTGACGGGCATAGGGGAGAGTGCATTTGACGGCTGCAACAGCTTGAAAAGTGTGACAATTCCAGATAGCGTGACGAGTATAGGGGATCATGCATTTTATGGCTGCAGCAGCCTGAGAAGCGTAAGAATCCCGGAAGGAGTAACGAGCATAGGGGAGAGGGCATTTTATGGCTGCAGCAGCCTGAGAAGCGTAAGAATCCCGGAAGGAGTAACGAGCATAGGGGAGAGGGCATTTGATGGCTGCAGCAGCCTGAGAAGCGTGAGAATCCCGAAAGGAGTAACGAGCATAGGAAATGAAGCATTTTATGGCTGCCGCAATCTGAAAAGCGTGAGAATCCCAGAAGGAGTGACGAGCATAGGAGATTATGCTTTTGCAGCACAACGCAACCTGACAAATCCGAGACTTCGTCCGTTCGGCAGCCTGGAAAGCGCGATAATCCCGGAAGGAGTGACGATCATAGGAGATAGAGCATTTTATGGCCACCGCAGCCTCACGATCTACGCATCCGCGGGATCCTATGCGGAGCAATACGCGAGAAAAAACCACCTTCTTTTTTTTGAGATATTGGGGGATTTTCGGATTGGCGAAGATGGCGTTTTGTGGAAATACTATGGACTCGACGAGGATGTGGACATTCCAGAGGGGGTGACACACATAGGGGATAAAGCATTTTATGGCTGCGGCAGCCTGGAAAACGTGAGAATCCCGGAAGGAGTAAGGAGCATAGGGAATCATGCATTTGATGGCTGCAGCAGCCTGAAAAGCGTGACAATTCCGAAAGGTATGACGATCATAGGGGATCATGCATTTGACGGCTGCAGCAGCCTGGAAAGCGTGACAATTCCGAAAGGAGTGACGATCATAGGGGATCATGCATTTGATGGCTGCAGCAGCCTGGAAAGCGTGACAATTCCAAAAGGAGTGACGAGCATAGGAGATAGAGCATTTGATGGCTGCAGCAGCCTCACGATCCACGCATCCGCGAAATCCTATGCAGTGCGATACGCGAGAGAAAACGGCATTCTTCTTTTTGGGGGAATATTGACGGATATTCGGATTGACGAAGATGGTGTTTTGGAGGAATACTGTGGCCTCGGCGGGGATGTGGACATTCCAGAGGGGGTGACGAGCATAGGGGATAGAGTATTTTCAGGTTGCAGTAGCCTGGCGAGCGTGAGAATTCCGGAAGGGGCGACGAGCATAGGAGGCAGAGCATTTTATGGCTGCATCAGCCTGGCAAGCGTAGAAATCCCGGAAGGGATGGCGAGCATAGGGGATAGAGCATTTTATGGCTGCCGCAGCCTGAAAAACGTGACAATCCCAGACAGTGTGACGAGCATAGGAGATTACGCCTTTGACAATTGCGAGAACATCACGATCCATGCATCCGCGGGATCCTATGCGGAGGAGTATGCGAAAGGAAACGGCATTTCTTTTGAGAAGATATAAAGGAGTGCGGAAGGGGATCGCGCGGGAATTGGAGGGGACAGGGGGCGGAGCGAGAGAGGCTTTTGGCAAAGGTTCACAGGGCAAGACAGGAGGTAGAAGATGAAATTATTAATATGTGCCGACGTGCGGCTTGGGGCCGCCTGCACAGAGAATCTGGGAGCGGATCTGTCACACAAGTGGCAGGCTGCCCGAACAGGAAAACTTTCAGGCCTGGCGGACAAAGCGATTCAGGAGCATGCCGCGTATATCGTTTTGCTTGGGCGGATATTTGGGCAGGAGCGGGTATCGGAATCCATCATTGACGATCTGTTTGGCGCGGTCAGGGAAGCGGGGAAGATTCAGGCATTCGCCGTTCTGGCAGAAGGCGAATATGACCGCATCACGTACAGGAACGACATTCCGGAGAACTTGCATCTGATCTGCGCGCAGAAAGAAGATTCTTACGCAGACGGGAATCTTGCGATCCGCATCCATGGACAAGACGTGGAGATACGGGTCGCCGATCGCACTCCGATCCAGATTGTGAAGTCAGAAGGCCGATTTAAGATAAGTGGGCTTGGGGAAGAGCGGGCAATTCCCTTCTTTGAGCCGCTGGGATTTGAAGACGCGGCGGAGCATTCATTTGGATATGAGCTCCTTGACTGGGGGCAGGATGCGCGCGGCAGGCTTGAGGTAAAAGAGAGCCAAACGTACGCCTATCGGTCAATTGAGATTAAGATCCTGCCGGAGGATGGCCGAAAGGAAATCCTCCGAAAGATCAATACCGCTGTTTCGGGCATGGATTTTGATACAATGCTTCGCGTCACAATCGCCGGAAGGCTGGCGTTTGGCAGGATGCTGAACGGGGACGAGTTGAAAGCTCATCTGCAGAACAAGATCTTTTTTGCGGAAGTTTATGATAACACGATCATGGATATCGATGAGGAAGCGTTTGAGCATGATATTTCTCTTCGCAGTGAATTTGTGCGCCTGGCGCTTCGGGATGATTTTTTAAGCGAGTCTGAGCGCAACTGGATCATTTGCCATGGGTGGAACGCATTAAACGGCGAGGAGGTGTCGGCGGAATGAGACTGATCCGTATGCATGTGGACGACTTTGGCGGTCTTCATAATTATGACCATGATTTCACGGAGGGATTGAACGTTGTCCTCCAGGACAATGGCTGGGGGAAGACGACGATGGCGGCTTTCCTAAAGGCCATGCTCTACGGCCTTGGCACAAAGAGGAGCAATGACATCACGGAGAATGAGAGAAAAAGGTATTTGCCCTGGCAGGGCGGCAAGTACGGCGGCTCTCTGGACTTTGAGGCGGATGGGGTCGCCTATCGTATCAGGCGGACGTTCGGCAAGACGTCAGGGAAAGACGATGTGAAGATCTTGAATCTGGATACGGACAAGGCAGCCAGGCTTGACCCTGACAAGATCGGGGAGACTTTGTTTAAGCTGGACGCCAGCGCGTTCCAGAGAAGCGTTTTCATCAACCAGAACGGCCTCGGCATCAAGGACGCTTCCAGCAGCATCCATGCCAGGCTAAATTCGATTGTCAGCCAGGCAAACGATGTGGCGGCTTATGACGGCGCAGTGCAAGATCTGACGGAACAGATCAAGTTCTATGAGAAACGAGGCGACCGGGGACGTCTCGGTGATATCAAGAGGGAGATTTCTTCCCTGGAGCGCCAGCGCGGCCAGTTGGAGGATGATATTCGAAGGCAGGACAGCGACAGGGCAAGGATCGCTAAGCTTGACGATCTCATAACTGACGTTGACCAGGCGTTGGAGAAGAAGAAGGAAAAGCTGGAGGAAGTTTCCGGCGAGGCAAAGCGGCAGGAAACCAATAAAGAAATTCTGGATAACATCAATGGGGAGCTTGTGGGACTGCAGCAGAAAATGGATGCGATCAAGAGGGATCTTGGCGGGCAGATTCCGGAAGCCGGGGAAATAGAACAGATAAAGCGGCAGGATCAGTCTGCGGCCAGCCTGGCTTCACAGATTGAGGAATTGGAGGGAAACCGCGCAAAATTGGCGGAAGAATACAAGCTGATTCTGAAAGAATATAACGGTTCTATACCAGACGCTTCTCAGTTGGATGAGATCCAGAGCATTTACGGGGAATTGCAGGGCATTCTGTCAACCGGGAATGAAGAAGCGGCCATAGAAGAAGATCCAGAGGGGTATGCTGCGGTCAAGGCGGCGGCAGATGCGGATGCCGATTATGTCAGCAGGCTGCGCGCTGCGCTGGATGGGCAGGCTGACGTCCAGCAGCTCATCCGCCAGTCGGAGGAGCTGGGTAGGGATATACAGAAAGAAAAAGAAGCCTGGGATGATAAAAAGAAGCGTTTTTTGGGGCTTTCCAAAGACGTGGAGGAGCTTCAGCCGGAGGTAGAGGAAAAAGCGCGGTATCGGCATGAGGCGGTCGGCCCTGTGATCCATAAGCTGGAAGAGCTGCAGGGACAGCAGCAGCTCGTGGATGTCAAGAACGAGGAGCTTGCGAAAGAATCCTTATCCCCGGAACAGGAGGCGCAGCTCGCGGCGTATCCCGAAGAACTTCCGGATGCGGCGGAAGGCAATGAGGCGTTAAGGAAGTTCCGCAATGCCGTAAGGCAGCAGGCAGATATCCAGGGGCTGAATGCGAAACTGGATGGCGAGAAGAGCAAGGAAGACAGCCTGAAAGCCTCTTTCGCGCAGATGGATTCCATTCCGGACAGCGACGTGCCTGAGATGGAAGAGCCGAAGAAATCGTCCGGTGCGGCAATGGTCGGGGCCGGGGCGGCGGTAGCCGTGATCGGGGCCATCCTGGGCTTTGCGGTCAATCCGATCCTGGCGGCAGTTGCGGCAGTCGGGGTCATCCTGGCGATCCTTGGAGCGGCAAATAATAAGAACTACAAGAAGAAGGTTCAGGAATATGAGGCATATCAGGCCTCGTCCGCCCAGAGGCAGGAGGCGCAGAAAAAGAAAGCGGATATCCGAACGCAGTTAGAGGAAGTGCAGTCCGCTGTTGCGGATTATGAAAGGCAGATCGCCGATCGGAACGAGGAGCTTTTGGCCGATCAGTCCGATGCAAATGCCTGGTTTGCGAAATGGGGAAAGGAAGGCGCGGAGATTTCGGAAGACGCCATTAATGAGATCCTGGATGAAGCTGAGCAGATCAAAAAACTTCGCGAGAAGAAACAGGGGCTTTCAGGGAAGCAGCAGTTTGTGACAGAAAAGATGGAAATGATAGCGGCGGAGCGGGCGGATATAGAAGATGCTTATCCAGAGATCAGAGAGAAGACATTTGCCGAAGGGCTTGGGATGTTGAGGTCTGCTGAAACGGATTATAAGATCAAAGCGGATAAGCTGCAGACAGCCGTTGGGAAGCTGGATCGTTTCCTCACGGAGGCAGGGGCTTCAAGGGAAGAGCTTCAGGAGGAAGAATCCCCGGGAATCGCTGAGCTTATGAAGATTCAGGCAGATGCGGAGAAAGAATTGGCAGAGGCTGTCGAGAATGCCAATGAGGCATTTGCTCCGATTGAGATTGCCGTGACGACAGAAAATGCGGCTTTGGCCTATCGGGAAGCGGAACAGATCCTAAATGAGTATGAGCAGCATTCCGATAAGATAAAGAGCCGCGATGAGAGACAGCGGAAGAAGCGGGAACAGATAGACAGCTTACAGGAAAAACTGGATAAAAAAGCGGCTGTGCTGCGGGATTGCCATGCCGATCTTGCCATGCCAAAACGGTTGTCAAAGATCCGGGAAGAAGTCGGCAGGGCGGCTTCTTTAAAGGCCAAGATGTCAGAGATGGATGTAGAGAAAAGGCGGCAGAAAGCAAAGCTGGACGAGGCCTCCAAAGCGGTCGAGATCTTCCGTTCCAGGTATGGCAAGTTTGAGCCGGAATCAGAGGATATTTTGGAAGAGATCTATGCAAAGGCCGCGTCTTATGCCAAGCATGACGACGTAAGGAAGCCGCTTGAGGATCAGAAGGGCGCGATCGGGCAGGAACGGGCCGCGGAGCATGAGCGCATGGGAGCGAAGGAGCAGGAACTGAAAGACGGGATCGCAGAGCTTGAGAAGAGAAGGGATAAGCTGCGCGATGAGTATATGCAGAAGAGCGACTTCATCCGCCAGGCCGACCAGTCCCTTGAGAAATATCCGGATGTGGAACAAAGGATCCGGGAACTGTACGACCAGAAGCAGAAGGCGCAGAATACGGTGAAGATGTTAAAGCGCGCCATCCAACTGATCACGCAGGCAAAGGAGAATCTGGCAAACCGATATTTGAGCAAGGTGGAGGATACGTTTAACGATTATATGCAAGTATGGATGGATGACGATGCCATTCGGGGAAGCCTTGACATTGATTTCAATATCGAGATTGAGAAGGACGACAAGAAGAATCCGGCGGAAGGCTACAGCACAGGGACTTGCGACCTGATCGATTTCTGCATGAGGCTTGCGCTGGTCGACACGCTTTTTGAGCAGGAGCAGCCGTTCCTGATCCTGGACGACCCGTTTGTGAACTTGGACGAGGAGCATCTGAACAAGGCGCTGGAGCTTTTGAATGTGATGGCGGCGGATAAGCAGATGATATATTTTGTGTGCCATCCGATCCGCGCCGTGGAAGCAAATGTGGACGCTGCTTTAAGGGAAAAATTCGTGAAGCTGGCAGAAGATAATAGAAAGACGATCGAGGAACGGAAGTCTGTACGGACAGAGCAAAAGAAGATCGCCCGTAAGTCGCCAAAGGAAATGTACCGGATGGTTTCGGCTGCCGCAGCGGCGCCGTTTAGGCCAGCTAAGCCGGATTATACGATCACCAATAACATTTTCAGCATGGATCTTGTCCTGGACGGGCAGGGAATGCCGAGGGATAATTCGTACGAACTATTTTTCATCGACGCGGTCGGCCATGTGTTGAACGACCGACAGCTCGTGGAGGTTAAGGACGGAAAGCTTTCCAATGAGCGAGTCCTGTTCTGCCTGAATACAAGGGACGACAGCGGCGACCAGTATGAGCTGATGATCCGGGAAAGCGGGCAGGATGATTATGAAGTTGTCGCCCGGATCCCATTCAAGGCGAAGCTGGCGTTTGCGGGGACATTTCGTTTTAATTTCTAAGGGCGGAAAAGGAGGCCGAACATATGGATGAATTTGACGAGAAGGTCCTGGATAATTTTCCGGGCAAAGTGGTTCGCAAGGATCTGACGTCGTTAATAAAAAAAGGCGCGAATGCCCCGACTTATGTGTTGGAATTTTTGCTGGGCATGTATTGCGCGACCGATGACCAGGAGCTGATCGACCTGGGCCTTGGCAGGATCAGGCAGATTCTCAGCGAGAATTATGTGCGTCCGGATCAGAGCGAATATGTGAAATCCAAGATCAAGGAAAACGGGCAGTACACAGTCATTGACAAGATCACGGCAGAGCTGGATGAGCGGGAGGATAAGTATATCGCGCGGTTTACCAATCTGAACATAGATCCGTTTGAGGTAAGCTCGGATCTGATCGTGCGGAATGAGAAGCTGCTGGTCGGCGGCATCTGGTGTATCGTGGAGATTGAGTATGTCGGGCTGGATAAGGAAGATTATGATCAAGAGCTGTACGGGGAGGATATCTTTGGCAATCAGAAAAAGAAAAAGAGGGGCCGCCAAAGGAGATCGAAGTATGAGTCTCCGTTCGAGATCGCTTCTTTGAAGCCAATCCAAATGGCGAACTTTGATCTGGATGAGATCCGGGAAGCCCGCAAGAACTTTACGAAGGACGAGTGGGTCACACTGCTTTTGAGATCCGCAGGCTATGAGCCGGATGAGCTGAGCGATAAGCAAAAGCTGCATTATCTTTTGCGGTTTGTGCCGTTTGCCCAGAAGAATTATAACCTGGTTGAGCTGGGGCCGAGAGGCACTGGCAAGTCTCATGCGTACAGTGAACTTTCCCCTTATTCCATCTTGATGAGCAGCGGCCATACGACGGTTTCCAATATGTTCTATAACATGGGTTCCCACAAGGTCGGTCTGGTTGGGAAATGGGACTGCATCGCGTTTGATGAGGTTGGCGGCATTACCAAGTCTTCCGGGGACATGATCCAGATCATGAAGAACTATATGGCGAACGGCTCTTTTGCGAGAGGGGCGGAATCGATCAGCTCGGAAGCGTCGATCGCATTTGAGGGCAACACGTTCCGGAGCGTGGAGGAGATGATGCGCGCCACGAACCTGTTTGAGCCGTTCCCGGAGGACTTTAACAATGACTCCGCGTTTTTTGACCGGATCCACGCATACCTTCCGGGGTGGGAGACGCCAAAGCTGAAAGCCAGCCTGTTCACACATCGGTATGGGTTGATCTCGGATTGCTTCTCGGAGTTCTGCCATTCCATGAGGAAATACGATTTTACGAATCTGTTCGGCGATCATTTTGCGCTGAACGGCAATTACAATACCCGGGACGACACGGCGGTCAGAAGGACATTCTCCGGCATGGCGAAGCTGATCTTTCCGGATGAGCGGATGACGAAAGAAGAATGCCGCGAGCTTTTGGAGTACAGCATTGAATGCAGAAGAAGGGTAAAAGAACAGCTTCGCAAGATGAATCCGGCAGAGTTTGGCGATGTCGGATTGGGCTATGTTGATCTGGATACAGGGGAAGAGTTTATCGTTGGCCTGCCGGAAGTGTCGACGGGAACGCTTGTGTTTGACGGCTTTGAAAAGCCGGGTTACGCTTATGCGGTTGGCCGTTCCGTAGATGGCAAGGTGGGCATTTATCATCTGGAGAATAAGCTGATCAGCGGGTCCGGCAAGTTCAGCTTCAAAAACGTGGAGGGGCTGGCGCATTCGCCGAAGAGCGTTCGCGACAGCATTATGGCCGCGTTCAACTACTTTAGCGAGAATGCCGACCGCATGATTTATTACGATCACAAGAAGTTTGACTATAGCCTGTATTTCAATGATCTTCAGAACAGGAACGTCAGCGACGAGGTTTCTGTGGCAGAGGTGGTAGGCCTTTTCTCCGCACTTGCTGACCGCGCGGTCATGCCGTCTTTGGTGATCTGCGGGCGCGTCGTGATGTCCGGGAGCATGATGCCGATCACGACGGAGCTGGATGAAATGCTCGCGTCTGCTTCCAGCGCGGGAGCCAGGAAGATGCTGCTGCCAGAAGAAAGCAGGGAGAAATATGAGAGCCTTAGCCGGGAGCTGAGGAATGAGATTGAGGTGATATTCTATACGACGCCATTGGATGCCGCAAAAAAAGCATTAAATCTGTGACAGCTTGGTTTTGCGGGTTTTTGGTTACGGAAATTTATTTGTTTTTTTTGACAGATAGACGGATTCTGTCCAGGGTTATTTGTTATAATAAAGTCGACATTTGAAGAAAGGAGGGAAGGGAATGGACATTGATATCGAGAAATTAAGGAAAGACATGAAACAGGATTGCTACGGGGCATTTTTCGCAGGCGGATTTGGAGGCGCGCTCATGGAATCTTTTGACGTGGAAAAAGCGTCGCCGAAAGAATTGGTCGAGATGGCGGAGCGGAAGCGGATGGATCTTTTGAAGTATCGGGATTAGGGAAATGCGTAGGAGAAAGGATCATGGGGAAAAAAGAGGAAACGACCGAAGAAAATTCAGTTTACATGGAGAGCGATGCGGACGCCGGGCGTTCCGATCGCTATGATAGAAGCCTGTTCTTTAAGGTTCTGCTGAAAGTTGCCGAGAGGGGCGACGCGGACGCGATGGGACAGGTGGCGATCGTATATTTGAACGGCGATGAGTACAGAGGGATTGAGCCGGATTCAGAAAAGGCGGTGTATTGGTTCCGCAAGCAGGCAGAGGCGGGCAGCCCTACGGGGTGCTTCAATCTGGCGATCCAGTACATGAAGGGCGACGGGATCGAGCAAAGCTTTGAGCAGGCTTTGTATTGGATGAAGAAGGCGGAAGAAAAAGGGGATAAGGATGCGCCTTATCATATCAGTGTATGCAGCGAGATCCTCGATCTCCAGAAAAAGGCTTTGGCAGGCGATATGGCAGCGATGGCGGGTCTTGCGAAGAAATACATGGAACTCGGCCAGAATATGGAAAATCTGGGCGACAGCCAGGGAGAGAATTTTTACAAGAAGAGCTTTGAGCTTGCCACGGAAGCGGGGAAGGCCGGGGAAGCAACTGCGCAATGGCTCCTTGCGCTCGCATATCTGCATGGGCGGGGCGTCGGGGAAGACAGGGAGAAGGCTCTTGAATACTACAAGCGCGGGGCCGAGCTGGGGGACGCCGCCTGCCAGCAGGACCTTGGCTGCTTTTACGCCAATGGAGATGGCGTCGAGGAAGACGAGGAGAAGGCGTTTGAGCTTTTCAAGAAATCTGCCGAGCAGGGCTACGGGCTTGCGATGCAGAACCTTGGGAGGTGCTATCAGTATGGCATAGGCTGCGAGGAGAGCCTGAAGGCTGCGGCGGAATGGTATACGAAGGCCGCGGAAGCCCTGGGCGACCCGGAGCTTGCCCAGCGCGCGATGATGTTCCGGATGATGGGCGGGCTTATCCCGGAAGAAGATGAGGAGTGAGGCGGAAAATTTATTTTTCTATTGTAAGGCAAATGCAGACTGTATATAATATGATCAGAACGAAAAACATGAGAAAATGATCGTAAATTCAGAGGATGGAAGAATATGGCGCAAAATCATACGCTTGCCTATTATGACAATTATGCGGACGAATTTTATAGAGGCACGGTAACGGTTGAATTTACCGCGACGCAGGATCGCTTTTTGGGCAAGTTGGAAAAAGGCTCCCGCATCCTTGATTTTGGATGCGGCTCAGGACGCGATGCAAAGTATTTCCTGGGACAGGGATACCAGGTGGAAGCCGTGGACGGTTCGCTAAAGTTATGCAGGCTGGCCAGCGAATATACGGGAATTAAGGTAAAGCAAATTCTTTTCGAGGAATTATCGGAAACAGACAGGTATGACGGCATATGGGCGTGTTCTTCCATCCTGCATTTGCCGATGGATAAATTAACAGAAGTTATGAAAAAAATGGGGACGGCGCTAAAGAAAAAAGGCATTGCCTATACATCCTTTAAATACGGGACTTTTTCTGGCGAAAGGAACGGTCGGTTTTTTACCGATATGACAGAGGAAACATTTGCGGAGTTGATAAAAAGAGTGGATGGCCTGGAAGTGGAAGAACAATGGGTATCTTCGGACGCGCGTCCAGAAAGAAGTGAGGAAAAATGGCTCAACTTGATTTTGCGGAAACGATAGTTGCGGACGGATTGGAAATAGAGCATACAGACGTCATGACTGGCAATAAGAACCGAAGCCGTTTTTTGTATTACCAGTTAAAGATGAGCATGTTAAAGGCGAGCAGAATTGACATGATCGTCTCTTTTCTCATGGAATCCGGGATCCGGATGATCTTAAAGGATTTAAAGGCGGCGTTGGACCGCGGCGTGTCGATAAGGATTCTTACTGGAAATTATCTTGGCATCACGCAGCCGTCCGCATTATACCTGATAAAAAAAGAATTGGGCGACAGGGTGGATCTGCGGTTTTATAATGATAAGGGACGTTCCTTTCATCCGAAATCATACATCTTTCATTATGGGGCGATTGGAGAAATCTATATAGGCTCGTCGAATCTTTCCAGAAGCGCGTTGACTTCAGGCATAGAATGGAATTACCGTTTTAACAGCATGAATGACAAGAAGAACTTCGATCTGTTCTACGCCGCTTTTCTTGATTTGTTTGAAAATCATTCTATTGTGATAGATAACGAGGAGCTGGCCAGATATTCCAAGGGATGGCATAAGCCCGCTGTGTCGAAAGATCTGGCAAGATACGATGATTTGGAAGAGGCTTCTGACGTCAGGGCGGAGGTGCTGTTTCAACCAAGAGGCGCGCAGATAGAGGCCTTATACGCGTTGGAGGAGAGCAGGGCCGAGGGCGCGGCAAAAGGGCTTGTGCAGGCGGCTACTGGCGTTGGAAAAACGTATTTGGCGGCATTTGATTCTGCAAAATATGAACATGTCTTATTCGTGGCACATAGGGAGGAAATCTTAAAGCAGGCGGCGGTATCCTTTCGGAATGTAAGGCAATCTGATGATTATGGATTCTTCTATGCAAAACAGAAGGATACGGATAAAGCTGTGATATTCGCATCTGTCGCGACGCTTGGCAAAAGAGAATATCTTACAGAAGATTTTTTCGCACCGGATTATTTTGATTATCTTGTGATCGACGAGTTCCACCATGCGGTAAACGACCAGTACCAGAGGATCGTAAATTATTTTAAGCCGCAGTTTTTGCTTGGGCTTACAGCTACGCCCGAAAGGATGGATGGCAAAAATATTTATGAAATCTGCGATTATAATGTGCCGTATGAGATTTCCTTAAAGGAGGCGATCAATAAAGGCGCGTTGGTTCCATTTCATTATTACGGCATTTACGATGAGACGGACTATTCGTCGCTGCACCTTGTGAAGGGCCGCTATGATGAAAAAGAATTGAATGAAACCTACATAGGGAACGTGAAACGATACGACCTGATCTACAAATATTACAAGAAATACCATTCCAAAAGGGCTCTTGGCTTTTGCTGTTCCAGGCAGCACGCAGAGGAAATGGCGAAAGAATTTTGCAAAAGGGGGATAGCGGCGGTCGCGGTATACAGTAATGCGAACGGCGAGTTTTCGGAAGACAGGGACAAGGCGATTAAGAAATTAAAACGTCAGGAGATTAAGGTGATCTTTTCTGTGGATATGTTTAATGAGGGCGTGGACATCGCGTCCCTTGACATGGTCATGTTTTTGCGTCCAACCGAGTCGCCGACCGTGTTTTTGCAGCAGTTGGGGCGTGGCCTTCGCACAAGCAGGGGCAAAGAGTATCTGAATGTTTTGGATTTTATCGGTAATTATGAGAAAGCAGGGAGAGCGCCATTTCTTTTGGGCGGCGCAAAGGTTTTTGGGGAAAAGGCGGCGTATGATTATGGAAGCATAGAATATCCCGACGATTGTATCGTGGATTTTGATATGCGGCTGATCGATCTGTTTGCGAAAATGGATAAAAGATCATTATCCATTAAGGAGCAGATCCGGCAGGAGTTTTATAGGGTGAAAGAGCTGCTGGATGGAAAAACGCCGACTCGCATGGAGCTGTTCACATATATGGACGACGCTGTTTATCAATATTGTATCAGGAATGCGGGAATGAATCCTTTCCGACAGTATCTGGACTTTTTAAATGAAATGCATGAGCTGTCTGCGGCAGAACAGGATGTTTATTCCGGGATCGGAAGAGAGTTTTTGTCGTTGATCGAGAAGACAGAGATGCAGAAGGTGTATAAGATGCCCATCTTGTACAGTTTTTATCATGATGGCGATATCCGCCTTGCGGTAAAGGATGCGGACGTGTTGGAGGCTTGGAAAAAATTTTTTGATCATGGGACGAATTGGAAGGACTTCGCATCGGATCTTTCTTATGATGATTATAAATCCATGACCGACAGGCAGCATTTGAGCAAGGCGAAAAATCTGCCGATCAAATTCTTGATGGCCTCCGGGAAAGGATTTTTTGTAAAGAAGGCGGGATATGCCATCGCGATCCGGGAAGATTTGGGAATCGTGATTGGGAACGTTGCCTTTAAGGAACATATGAAGGATATTTTGGAATACCGCACGATGGAATATTATCGCAGAAGATATGCGGAATGATCATTTTGATAAGGGCGGAAATGCGGCAAGATCAGCATGGCACTGCAATGCTGACTTGCAATCCGAAATTCCAGTGAAAAAGTAAATTCCACCGCCCTTTAAAATCTGGCGTATTTTATATATTACTCCAGCTATTAAAAATCGATGTTTTTAATAGCCATAACTCTGAATATAGTTTAAATTTTTATGTCGAAAAAAACAGGATAC
>CANQTH010000051.1 GCA_947626795.1 uncultured Lachnospiraceae bacterium | reverse complement strand
AAGTTGGAGCAGGCCGTGGCGGAAGCGAAGAAAAACAGGGAATGGAGGCATGAGTACATGACGTTATTGATGCGGGATCAGGAAAATTTGGAGCGGGGCAGGCGTGAAGGCAGGCGCGAAGGGATGGGGAAAGGCCGAGCGGAGCAGATGGTGCAGGGCGTGGCAAACCTGATGAAGTCACTCGGTCTTTCTTTGGAAGAGGCCTGCAAAGCCCTTGGGATAGAGTTGGCGGAATATGAAAGGGCAAAGAATAGCTTGTGAATTAAAGGGACGTTTTTATGGGAAGCAAGAAAAAACAGATGGAAAAGACAAATGTGATGCGCTTGATGGAGCAGAAGAAAGCGGCGTACTCCGCCCGCTATTATGGAGACACTGACGCAGTGGGCGGCATGGATGTGGCGGCCGCGCTGGGGCTGGATCCGGCGCGGGTGTTCAAGACGCTCGTGACGCGGGCGGGAAGCGGGGAGCATTATGTGTTCCTGGTGCCTGTCGAGCGTGAACTGGACTTAAAAAAGGCGGCGCGGGCCGTGCAGGAAAAGAGCATAGAGATGATCAAGTCAAAGGAGCTGCTGCCGCTGACTGGATACATACACGGCGGCTGTTCCCCGATCGGGATGAAAAAGCCGTTTCGGACGGTCGTTGACAGCTCGGCGGCGGGATTCGACACCATTATGTTCAGCGGCGGGAAGATAGGCTTCCAGGTGGAGACGTCTCTTGGAGAATTAAAAAAAGTGATTGAATTTGAATTGGGGGATATCAGCATTTAAATTACACCCGTTCCATAACAGTTCAGCCTTCGGCTTCACAGTTATGGAATCCGGCTCATTTCAAGTTTGCCTTCGGCAAAGAGCCGGATTCCCACTCGGCAAAATTTACACGTTTTTACGGACTTTGCAGCAAGTGCAAAGTCCTGGACTAAGCGGTTACTCTGTTCCATACTCTCCTGCAAGATTGGCTTGACATTAAAATATTGATACTGTAAAATATTACATAGTCAATATCAAGCGGGAGGAGAGGATATGATGAGAAGATCCATGATGCGAAAAGCCGTTTTCCGCACGCCGATCAAAACGGCTCTGACATTTCTGCTGATCGCCGCCGCGTCGTTCGCGTTTTTCTCGCGCGCGGCTGATTACGCTGTCACCAGCCGGGAAACGGTGGGCGTGAAGAGCCTTTACCATGGAGTGGCCGCTTTGGATATTTCCGTGCCGCCGATCGAGATGGCCGACCATTCGACCCATTACCAGGAGGACAAACCCTGGCCGGACGACGCGGAGCTGGAGCGGTTCGCGTCGCTGCCGGGGGTCACGCTGGCGGACATGAGATATATGACCGCGGGGCTGCTGGATTATAAGCGGATGAGCGACGACGTGGCGTTTACGGAATGCGTGCTGGAAGGCACGTATCGGGGATACAGCAATATCGAAGGGCTTACGTATCTGCTTTTTGACGACGTCAGCCTGCTTGCCGGGGACGTTCCGATCGGCGAGGACGGGGGGCTGCGCGACGGCAATCCGGGCAGGCTGCTCGAAGTGATGCCGAACTGGGGCTTTTATGACGAAGGCTATGCCGACAGCCAGCTAAAAGAGATCGGCTTAAAAGAAGGGAACCGCTGCCTTATGCTGGGGATGTATTCCGATGTGGGCGTGAAGAGCCTTTCTTTGTACTCCCCGGAGTCTGAGATGCCGGGGGTGCGGGCGATTTCTGTCATAGACGGCCTGGGGGAAGATTATCTGGATACGGAAGATTTCCTTTATATGAAAAAAACGATCGAAGTCGTCAAGCAGGATCGGCGGACGTATGATATCGTATACACTTCGGACACGCGCGCCATCCCCCGGTTCAACGAGCATAACATGGAGATCGCCATGGGGCGGCATCTGAACGGGCGGGACACGGACGGCTGCGTGGTGAACGAGCTTTTCCTGGAAACATACGGGCTGTCTGTCGGGGACAAGATCCAGGTGAGGCTTGGGGACAAGCTGAAAAACACGGCCACAAACGGCGGCGCGGTAGCGATCCGGCCGGAAGCCGCTTCTGGATTTTCCGACTCCATAGAGCTTGAGATCGTCGGCGCGTACCGTTTTAAGGATCAGGGGACGAACCGCATCAACGAGCCGGCATGGTCTTATACGCCGAATACGATCTTCGTGCCAAAGTCCCTGTTTGGCCTGGACGTCCCGGAAGATTATGTGCCGCAGACAGGGGATTTCAGCGTTTTCATTGAAGACGCTGACGACATAGCGGCGTTCCGGGAAAAAGCCGAGGCGATGGCGGAAGGCTGGGATGTCGGCCTGCGCTTTTCTGACGGAGGCTGGCTGAGCGTGCAGGACAGCTTTAGCAGGAGCTGGCAGGTTTCGCTGGCCGCGGCAGCGCTGTACGCGGTCGGCGCGCTGCTCGCGCTGTTCCTTGCCGCGTACTTGTTTGTCGGCAGGAACAAGAAGCAATACGCCATCATGCGGACGCTCGGCGTTCCGGCGAAGGAGGCAGGGCGCGCGGTCGTGCTGCCGCTTGCCTTCCTGTCCGTTCCAGCCGCGCCTATCGGAGGGGCTTTGGGGATCTTTTATACGTCGGAGGCGGCGAAAAAGGCACTTGCGGGAATGGCGGAAAGCGCCCCGGCAGGCTATGTCCTGAATACGGACGCGCCCCTTGCTGTGGTCGCGTTCTGCCTTGCGGCGGAATGGGCGTTCCTTTGCGGCGCGGCGATGCTTTTCCTGCGAAGGATGAGGAAGACCCCGCCGCTGGAACTGCTGCAGGAGGGGGCGGCGCGGGATGTCGCCGCGCGGACAGAACCGCCAGAAGGGGCGGGAGGGCCGGATTTGCGAACCCTGCCGCCAACAGAAAAGACCGCATCCACCTCATCCGAGCCGGACGTAAGGGATCAGTCGGAATCAGAAACCCTGCCGCCATCGGAAAAGACCGCATCCACCTCATCCGAGCCGGACACAAGGAATCTGCCGTCATCGGAAAAGACCGCATCCATCCCAACTGAGCCGCCAGTGGGAAAAGGCGTTTCCAAGCGGCGGTATGGCGCGGCCCGTCACGTATGCGCCTATATTTTGCGCCATATGCGGCGCAGCGTCGGGAAGACGGCGATATCCCTGGCCCTGTCGGCCGTCCTGGCTCTGGGCATAGGGGCGTTCGTGCTGGGGAAGCTCGCCGCCTGGGACACGTTTTCCAGCATGGAGGTGCGCGGCAGCGCGAAGGGATTTTCCGCCGCAGCCGTCGCGGAACTGGCGAAGTCCGACTTGATTAAGGACATTTATTATTATGAAAAGCAGACGGTGTCCGTAAACGGGGATGGGAAGCGGCATAACGTCGTGTTCACGAATGACGCGGGGCGCGGCCTGGACGGCTGCAAGGTCGCATATGCGGAAGGGTACGACGGCTCCGCGTTGGGCGGCGGCGGCTCGCTGTGCCTGCTCGGGCGGTCGCTGGCGGAAGAGCTTGGCGTCCGGCCGGGGGACACGGTCAGCCTGATCTCCCATCAGAAATACACGTTCCTGAAGGAATTGTATGAAGTGGAGTATCAGGAGAAAGAGAGGTTTCAGACGGCCCTTTCCCAGGAGGATAAGATGTATACGGTCGCCGGGATCCTTGAGGCAGAGGACGAGGGGGCGAACGCGTCGGTGTTCGCGGCGGCGGGCGAGGCCGCGGAAGAGGTCGTCGGGAATCCGTTTTCCGTCGGGACGTGCGAGTTTTCTCTGGCGGATAATGAGAAGGCGGATGAGCTGAATTTGTTCCTGGATGAGCAGAACAAGCGGGGCAAGCCGTATACGCTGGGGTCGTCGTATTACGTGGATACGTCGGGGCTTGAGAATATCCGGCGCATCTGCGCGCTGCTCGGCGCGCTCTTCCCGGTCGCTGTGGCTGCTGCGGCGCTGCTCGGGCTGCTCGGCCCTGCCCTTGTCATTTTGCAGTCGGCGAAGGAAGCCGCGCTTTTGCGCATTCTTGGCGTCACGAAGCGGCGCGCCTGCTGTATGCTGGTTTTGGAGCAGGCCGTCCTTGGATTGGCCGGGATCGTCCTTGTGGCCGCAGGCCTGGCTCTGTGCAGCCCCGGGCTGCTCGTAAGAGGCGCGGACACGCTTGCATTTTGCTATGCGCTGTATTTCCTGGCATACGCCTGCGGGGCGTCCATAGCGGCGGCGCAGGCGACGCGGCGCAGGCTGCTGGAGCTTCTGCAGGCGAAGGAGTAGAGGTTCGCAGCAGTTCAGCCGAAGGGCTGAACGAGTATAACACAGCTCGTAAGGATACGAAAAATCAGCCGGGAGAATCTTCTCCGCTTGAAAAAAGGCTGCCGCAGGAAGGATCCCGTACGCGGGATTTTCGCTGCGGCAGCCCTTTGCATGCCTGTTGTTACTTCACGATCTTTGCTTTTTTGCCAAGCCCTTTGTTCTTCAATAATTTTTTATAGGCTTTCAGCTTCTTGGCTGGGACCTTGATCTTGGCCGTGGCCTTGATGCCCTTGAACGCCTGCTTCCCGACAGTCTTCAGCTTGGAGGACTTGATCGTGACAGTCCCCAGCTTTTTGCAGTTCTTGAACGCGCCTGCCTGGATCGTCTTAACGCCTGCGCCGATGGTCACGTTCGTCAGCTTAGAGCAGCCGGAGCATGCGGATCCGCCGATGGACTGTACGTTCGCGCCGATGGTCAGGCGCGTGATCTTCGTGCCTTTTAGTGCCTTGCTGCCAATGGACGTCACCTGGAAGGATTTTCCGCCGATCGTTACGGATTTCGGGATGGAAACTTTCGCGGTTTTCTTGTTTTTCAGCCCGGCGAAGGAAACGGCGGACGCGCTTGCGATCTTGTAATCGTACGCGCCGACAGTGAACTTCTTGCCGACCGGGGCTGTGATGGCGAACGTCCGCGTCAATGTCCCCGCATAATTCCCGATGCCCTCGATGACGATGGAGGCCGTCCCGATGTTCGTGTTATTGCGGTAAGTTACCTTGTAGTCCCTGCCCTTTACGAGCGTGGCGCCTCCGTCCCGTACCGCCGCCTGCGGCTGGATGGCCGCGCCCGTGTAAGCGGCGGAGGCTGGGAGCGTCGCCGTGCATTGGCTCAAGTTCCTGCCCGCGATGGCAAATTCTTTTGTGACGGAGCCGAAGCAGCCGTTGATCCCGCGCGCCGTGATCTTCGCCGTCCCGGCGTTCGTGTTGTTCTCGTAGGAGATCGTGTAGTCCTGCCCCAGCGTCAGTTTTTTGTTCCCGGCTGTGACGGACGCCTCCGGGGCGATCGGCGTTCCGTTATAAGAAAACGGGCCGTCCGCGATGTTGATGCTTGCGGCGGACAAGTCCAGCTTGGAAACGGCGATCCGGTCAATGTCCGGGGCATAGGAGCTGTCATTGAAAAAGCAGATCTCATTGTCCCCTTCCTGGAGCTGTACCGGGATGGAAACCGCACCCACGGCGGACCAGTCGTTCGCGTTCCCGACAAGCCCGGCGAGTTTTACCGGCTCGTCCTCATTCACCCGGACATATAAGTCCCTGGCTTCCCCGGAGACGAAGAAGACGCGCAGCGTATATTCACCGTCCGCGATGGCCGGAATGTTCTGGAACGTCAGCTTGTTTGCCGGATCCCCGCCTAGGAAGCCCACGCATTTTAAGTTGGAGGCGTAATTGTCGGCCGCGACGGCGGCCTTCCCGCTGGCCGTGGCATAAGCTGCGTCTTCCGCTTCATAATAGGAGAAATTGTCGTAGGAGGTCGTGGTCAGCGGCTCGTCCTTGGTGAATTTTATGGCGCAGCCGCCGTTTGCCAGAAGCGGGAGCTGCAGGGTCATGTCAGAAGTCACTTCCTGTTCCGTGATCTCGATGTTGTCCCCCGCCGCGTTGTCCTGGTAAATGTACGCGTGGTAGGAAACGCCCGGGTCTAAGAAGTCGAGGGGCGCGTCGTATGTCTTGGCTTCCGCGGTCATCGCGCCTAAGTACCAGTTTTCGCCCTTCTTCCTGGCGCGGATGACGGATTCCATCGGATAGCCGCCGACCAGCCTGCTCTCGTCCCAGGTCGTCGGAAGGCCCGCTAAGAAGGACAGCCCCGGGTAGCCTGGATAAACGTAAGCGGAATGGGCAAAAGTCTGGATGGCCGACTCATAAGCGACCGTCGTCGCGAGCATGAAGCCGGACGTCGCGTTGGAGCTGCTGACCCGGTATGCCGTCGGGGTAAATTCCATTGAGCCAAGTACGTTCCGCGAATAAGGCAGCGCCAAAAGGGTCGGGACGCTGGAGCCGTTGTTCCATTTGAAATTCTCCATCCCCGCGACCGCCTCGTTGGAGAGGATGTTCGGGTATGTGCGGTTCTCCCCGTTCGGATTTGTGCATCCATGGTAGTTCAGCACAAGGTGGTACTGGGCGGCGAGATCCGCCAGATGGTACATGACCTTCATGGCAAAGGGGCTGTCGCTGTTGATGTAGTCAACCTTCACGCCCTTCACGCCGACGGATTCGCACCAGGAGAACTCCTCTTCGATCGCGTCCGCGCTGTCTAAGTCAAAAATATGCTTCCCGTCGAATTTGTTGACGCCGTACCACAGCAGGAGGCCCACGCCTTTTTCATCGGCATATTCCACAAGGGAAGCGATCTTGTTGCGGAAATCATCCCAAAGCTCCCAGCCGTAGTCCACGAGGCAGTATTCCATCCCGGTCTCCGCCGCGAAATCAATGTAGTCGAGCATGGTGGAATACTGGATGGCGTCGTACGAGGTGGACCACCAGGACCATACGGACGCGCCCGGCTTCACCCAGCTAAAATCGTATGCCGGATCCGGATTTAAGTCCATGATGAGGCTGCTGTTCGTAAGGCTCTCCAAGTCCGGCGCAAGGACGGCGACGCGCCAGGGCGTGTGGAAGACGTCCTGCATCTCGACTTCTTTCAGGAAGGCGTAGGAAGCGGAATACGTGCTTTTATCCTTCGATTCGTCCGTTTCCTGCACGAGATACTGCCCAAGCGTCATCTGGAATGATTTTTTGCCGGAGTCCGTCCGGAACACGGACGCGCAGTAGGGGTCTTTTTCATTGTAGACGCTCGCCTCGGAGAGCAGCGCCCAGCAATCGGAATCCAGGGAAGCTAAGATCGGCGTGGAGTACTTGGCGGAAGCCTGGTACTGGGAAGCCATCGTGCGCTTCGTATATTCGATGCCTTCGTAAGTCTGGCTGACCGGGGCGGTCCAGATGGTCGCGCTGTCCGGCAGCGTAAATTCGCTCGCTTCGCCCGTCACGGCGGTCGTCTCCGTGCCGGAGGTCGTGTCCCCGTCCACTTCGTAGCGGTAAGCCATCCCGTCCTCAAACACCCGGAAGATCACGGTGACGCGGCTGTTCCCCTTTGTCAGGGCAAATGAAGTCTCGTTGTATTTTTTATTCACATGGGAAGAGCTGCCCTGCAGGATGTCATAATCCTCTTCCCCGGAAACGGTTTTTACCGAGGACGCGTCCAGCGTCATGCCAGTGGAAAGATCCGCGTCAGCCGTCAGGATGCCTAAGGCGGAACATTCGATGGCCGTGTTCCCATAGCTGGTTACGGAATAATAGTAACGCCCGTCGCTGTCCGTCCAGATCTTCACGGTGTTCTCCCCCTTGACAGAGGAAGTGGTAAGCTCCTCGACCTGGGTGAGCGGCAGGCTGTCCGGCCCGTAGACGCCTTCTGCGGCGGAAGCCAGGCGTTCAGAGCCAGAAACAGCCGCGCCTGTGTCTTGGGCTGCCGCTGATTCTTGAGCCGCCGCATCCGATTCTTGAATATGCGCGCTCGTGCTTTGAACAGCCGCGCCCGATCCTTGAGCCGCCGCGCCCAAAGGCGCCGCTTCGGCAGCCTGCGGCCATGGGAGAAGGCCGACTGCCAGCGCGAGGGCAAGTAGTTTTTTTGTGCGTTTTTTCATAGAGACGCTCCTTTCATAGGGGAAATTTTGTGCAGGGCATACAAAAAACTGCCCGTGTGTTGCCACGTATTTGTTTATTATGACAGTTCAGCCTCCGGCTTCCCTGCTGCGTCCCATTATACTATAAAAAAGGAGACAGGGCAAGCGGCGTATATCACGAATGCGTTTCGGGCAAGATAAAGGTACAACGGTTATAATAAGGTTCATCAGACGGGGGAGGATCCCCGCCTCGATCGGCGGCGAATAAGCCTCGCAGGGAGCATTGATGGATGGAAGAATTGAGCGCAGGGAGGGGATGGCATGCCGACTCCGATCACTTCGGATCTGCAGGAGAATATCCGGAATTTTGAGGCGATGTTCTCGGACTGCGAGGACATAAAAAAACGGAACATAAAAGTAGGGAAGGAATTGGGGCGGGAGTGTTATATTGCCTACATCGAGGTCGCGGCCAGCATGGTGGACTGGAGCGATTCCGGGATCGGGAAATTGCTGGGGACGCTGCGGGAGCTGCCGGAAAACGAGCTGGTCCCGTACATCCGGGGGAACGGGAAGGATTATTCGGACGCGGATCCGTTTTCGACCCTTGAAGAAGCGGCGCAGGGGATGCTGACCGGGGATATCCTGTTTTTCCTGGAGGGCTATGACAAGGCCATGAAGATCCCGGACAAGGGCTACCCGGGCATGGGCGTCTACCAGACGGGATCGGAAAAGGTGATCCGCGGCTCGAACGAGGGGTTCACGGAATCCATCAAGCTGAACACGGCCTTGCTGCGGAAACGGCTGCGCAGCCCGAACTTGAAAGTCAAGGAGAGCTTCGCCGGGCGGCGCACGCACACGAACGTGGATCTGGTCTATTTAAAAGACCTGATCCAGCCGGGCATTTTGGAAGAAATGGAAAAGCGGCTGCAGGAATTTGAGATCGACGGGACTTTGGACAGCGGCGTCATCGAGCAGTTGACCGAAAAACGGAAATATTCGCCGTTCCCGCAGTTCCAGACGACTCAGCGGCCGGATCGCGCGGCGATGGCGATCCTGGAAGGGCGGATCGTGCTGCTGTCGGACAATTCCCCGGTGGCGCTGATCTTCCCGGCGACTTACAACGCGTTCATCCAGACCAGCGACGACTACTATAACCGCTGGGAGATCGCGTCGTTCACGCGCATATTGCGCTACGCGGCGTCGTTTTTGGCAATGGTGCTGCCGGGGCTGTACCTTGCGGCGACAAATTTCCATACGCAGATCTTGCCGACGGATCTGCTGCTGTCGCTGGCGGCGGCGCGCCAGGGCGTCCCGTTCCCGGCCGTCGTGGAGATCCTCTTGATGGAGCTTGCGTTTGAGCTGCTGCGGGAGGCGGGCGTGCGGCTGCCCGGGCCGAACGGGAACACGATCGGGATCGTGGGCGGGCTGATCATCGGGCAGGCGGCGGTCGACGCGAATATCGTAAGCCCGATCGTCGTCATCCTCGTCGCGCTGACGGCGCTCTGCTCGTTCGCGGTGCCGAGCGAGGAATTTGCGACGGCGTTCCGGCTGTTAAAATTCTTGTTTATCTTCCTGTGCGGCTACCTGGGGTATTTCGGCTTTTTGACGGGGATCTTGCTGGTTCTGATCCATCTCTCCCATCTGGAGAGCTTCGGGATCCCTTATCTCACGCCGTTTGTCGGGGCGGACATCAACGGATTCCAGGACGAGCGGGACGCGTTCCTGCGCCTGCCTCTGAGCTTTTTGAAAAAACGCCCGGTCTACGCCAGAGAGGGGGCGCGCGTCCGGTTCCGGAAAAAGAAGCGTGGGAAAGGAGACTGATATGTTTGCGGAAAATCAGAAAATATCGCCGCGCCAGGTAAGGCGTCTGTTCCTGTTGGATGTGTTCGGCTTGAGCAGCCTGCTGCTCCCGGGGATCTTTTCGTCCCTTTCCGGGGCGGACGGGATCTTCAGCCTGCTGTTCGGCATGGCGGCGTCCGGTGTGATGCTCCTTTTGATGCACGGCAACATAAAGCGCATGGAGGGCGGTTACTACGCCTATATGCGGGAATGCGTCGGAACGCTCGCCGGGAATCTTTTCCAGATTTTTTATCTTGTGTATTTCCTTTCGCTGAGCGGGTTCGTTCTGTATCAGACGACCGTGCTCGTGCTGTCCTGGCTGCTGCCGGAAGGCTCGTATCTTGGCGTGAGCCTGCTCCTTGTCCTGCTGGCGGGATACGGCGCGATGCGCGGCATCGAGGGGCGCGCCCGGGTATATGAGATCATTTTCTGGTTTTTGGGGATCCCGCTCCTTGCGATGCTCGGCCTTGCGCTGCGCGAGGTGGACGCGGATCGCTGGGCGCCCCTCGCGGCCTCTTCCCTTGCGCGGATCGGGGAGGGCGGACTGGCGTTTTCGATCTTCCTGCTGCCGCTTTCAGGGATCTTGTTCCTGAAGCCTTTCTGCAGCAAGCCGGAGAAACTTACGTCCTGCGCGGCTGCGGCCTGGCTGGGCGCGGCGGGCTTGAACCTTGCGGTCTACCTGATCCTGCTCGGCGTATTCGGGACGAAGGCGCTGGGCGCGCTGGAACGCCCGGCGCTCACGCTGATGGGCATGATCAACTTCCCGGGCGGATTTTTCAATCGGCAGGACGTGGTGATGGTGTCGGTATGGTTCTTTGCGCTATTTGCGCTGCTTAACACGGGCGTGTTCCAGAGCGGGCTGATCTGGAAGGAACTCTGCCGCAGCCAGAAGGACAGGCACAGCCTTCCGCTGATCCTGGCGTTTGTTTTCTTCCTGGGCGCGGAGCTGTTTGAGAACCCGTTTTTGCTGGAGGCGTACGACGTTTACCAGAAATGGGCCGCCCTGCCCGGCATGGCTGGGATCCTGGCCCTGCTCTTATCTTGCGGCCGCATCAAGGCCTGGAGGCGCGCCAGGAAGGAGGGACGGGCATGAGAAAAGAAGGTTTCCATGCGGCAAGCCTCTTCCAAGGAGGAACGGCGGGCGTAAGAAAAAAAGATTTCCATGCTGCCAGCTCTTGTCAAGAGGGAAGAGGCGCAGGCGGGAGAAAAAAGGTTTTCCTGGCGTTGGCGGCGGCGTCCATGCTCCTGTGCGGCGGCTGCGCCTCCACGGAATTGGAGCAGCGCAATTTCCCATTGGCGATGGGGATCGACCTGCAAAACGAGGCGGAAGGCGGGAACGGGAAGCTGGCGGTGAGCTTTGATTTCCCGGATCTGGCGCAAGTCTCCGAGAAAGGCGGGCAGGCCGGGCAGCCGATGGGCCTGGCGCTGGAAGGCGAGGATCTGTACCATGTGGAAAAGGCGTACGAGAACAATACGAACCATTTGCTGGATTACAACCATTTAAAAGCCGTGGTATTGGGGGAATCCGTCCTTGCGGACGGGGAGCGGCTGCGCGCGCTGCTTCTCGCGTGGGAGCAAAAGGGGGCGTCCATCCGCAATACCAGCCTGTTTATCGGGAGCGGCTCCGCGGCAAAGATCTTGAGCCTTACGCAGGAGACGGAAGGATCGGTCGGGAAATATCTGGAAGGGATGCTGGAGAGCCAGAAGGATTTTAAGCAGGACAAGATCGTCACGGTCGGGGATCTGATGAACCAGTGGCACAACCAGGACGAGCTTCTGCTTATTCCGGTCCTGACGGAGGAAGGGGAGCGGCCGCTTGTCACGAAGTATGCGGTGCTGGAAAATTTTTCCTATAAGGGCATGGTCACGGCGCAGGACGCGATGAAGGCGTTTTTGGCGCAGGGGCTTTTGCGCTCGTTCATCTGCGAGCCGGGAGGCGGGGAAGTGGCGGAAATTTCCCATATAAAGGCGAAAAAAGAAGTCGTCATGGAAGACGGCGCTCCAAAAGTCGTAGTGGAGATTGGCGGGAAGGGCAGGCTTTTGGCCGGGCAGGCCGATTCCGCCGCAGAACGCCTCCGCCTGGAACAAAAGATCGAGGGGCAGTTGGAAGAAGAACTGCGCGCGGCGGCGGAAAGGCTGCGGGAGGAATATGGGGCCGACATGGCGGACAGCTATATTTCCCTTGGAAGGCGCAGCCGGGAGCTTTACCGAAAATACCAGGGCAGGCCGGACGCGTACGACCGGGAGGCAGGCCACGCGTTTGCGGTGGACATTTCGCTGCAAAATTGGGAATGACGGATTAAGGGCGGAAATTTTTGGGAATGCTTTGTAATACAGGGAAGCTGGAACTATTACAATGTTTTTGGGATCAGGGGCAAGGAAGGGGTCGGGAGATGAGATATGTGAAAAAAGCTTGCGTCGTGCTGGCAGCCGTGGCACTGGCCTGGAATTTCGGCGCGCAGTGCAAAAGGCAGCTTATGACGGATGGGATCGCGGAGAAGATCGTGCGCTTCCACATACGGGCGAACAGCGACGCCCCCGCGGATCAGGCGCTGAAGCTCAAGGTGAGGGACGCGGTCGGGGATTATATGCGTCCGGCCTTATCCGGCGTCGGCGGGATCGAGGAAGGGCGCAGGGCCATCCGCAGGAACCTGGCGGGTATCAAGGCGCGCGCCGAGGAAGTGATCCGGGAGGAAGGCTACGGCTACGACGTCTCGGCGAGCCTTGCCGTCACGGATTTTCCGGAAAAGACATACGGGGAATACACGTTCCCGGCGGGCCGCTACGAGGCGCTGGAAGTCGTGATCGGGCGCGGGGAAGGGCATAACTGGTGGTGCGTCATGTACCCGAACCTCTGCTTTTTCAACAGCACGTACGGGGTGGTGGGAAAAGAGGCGGAACGGTCGCTGGAGCGCGTGCTGAGCCAGGACGAGTATGAGAGCCTGATGGAACATAAGGATTATAAGATCCGGTCGGCGTTCCTGGAATTTTTGGAAGAATTTCTGGGATGAAATTTAGAAGTAACAGTTCAGCCCAGGGCGTTGCGCTCGCTGCAAAGTCCGTAAGGATATGAAGGGTTGGCCAAGAGAGAATCCGCCCTCGCCGAAGGCGATCTGAAATGGGCGGATTCTGGAACAGGGAAGCAGAAAGGCAGCAGTTCAGCCTTTCTGCTTCCCTGTTATAAATTGCTCTGCGTTTGGAAGATTTATTTTAACAAGCATTTTCAGATATAAAATAGTATGATACAATATTTTATATCGTTATTTGAGTTTTCACAAGTAAATCTTGATATTTATTAAGATTTACTTGTGAAATTAGTAGATAAGTAATATAATATTTCGAGGAGTCAGTATGTTTTGGTGGCAGAGGAGTGATTAAGTGAATACAAATGTTATATTAAGCTATAACAAACTTTGGAAACTGATGGTAGACAAAAATCTGAATAAGACGCAGTTACATGAAAAGGCACAGATTAGTACAAATGCAGTAGCCAAAATGAGTAGAAATGAAACTGTTTCATTAGAAACTCTAGCGAAAGTATGTTATGCATTAGATTGTGGGATTGGTGACATTGTTGAAATAATAATTGAAGAAAGAAGGCAGTTATAAATGGTGGACACAACTAGAGAATTTAGTAGTATTCCTATTAACCATAGTGAAATACCGCAGGGAGAATTAAATATAGATAATAAAACCCGATCAAATTTATTCAATTGGAATGGGCAATTTTCTCCACAATTTATAGAAGCATTATTAAGAAAATATGCGGAAAAGGATTTTATGGTAATAGACCCTTTTTTGGGGTCAGGAACTACTGTAAGTGAATGTGCAAGGCAAGGAATTGAAGCATATGGAACTGAATTAAATGCATCTGCTTTTTTTATGGCAAAGACATATGAATGTTCAAATATAGCATTAAATGACAGAGAAGAATTAGTATCTCAAGTGGACAGGATAATTTCGTCTATAGATAATGATGATAAAATTTTAGATGTTATTATATCTAACATAAATTGTAATCAAGGGGTGATTGGAAACTTGCTTTCCACATTGATTGTGGTTATGGATATTTATAATAATGCGGTAACTATGAAGTTGATGAATATTAAATGGGAGTGGCTTAAGAATTTAGTGGTGTCACTGCCGTACAGTGGGGCAATGATTTCTGTTAATAGAGGAGATTCCAGGAAAATGCTGTTAGATGATTCGAGTGCAGATATGTTGATAACTTCGCCACCATACATAAATGTGTTAAATTATCATCAAAAATATAGAAGATCCGTTGAAGTTCTCGGATATGATGTTTTACAAATTGCACGAAGTGAATTTGGCTCAAATAGAAAAAATCGGGGAAATAGATTTTTAACAGTTATTCAATATTGCATAGATATGGCGTTATCAATAAATGAGGCTATTAGGGTTTGCAAAGATAATGCGAGAATGATTTATGTTGTGGGAAGAGAGTCTTCAGTCCTTGGGTATTCTTTTTGCAATAGCGAATTGATTTATAATATAGGAACAGAAATATTTGGACTTGGTTTAATATTAAGGCAAGAAAGGGTGTTTAAAAATCGATATGGAAAAATGATATATGAAGATATTATTCATTTTGAAAATAGGAAGGGGAGTAAAACTTATACCGAACAAGAAATTGCGGAAAAAGCAAGAAAAATAGCAGTAAGGATGTTGCAGGCTAAGCTTGATATTGTACCTGAAAATAAGAATACAATTTTTTTGAAGGATGCGATTAGTAATTCGTTAAAAATAAAGAAATCGGAGGTGGCATATGGCTAGAGGAGTACATGGTGAAAAAATTGTTTCTGCGATTGCAAGTGATAAAATGCCGGAAGCAGATATTTCTAGTTTAGAAGAAGCATTGCGCAGATATGATATATGGGTAGAAAAATTAAAAAATGCAGATGGAGAATGCCTGGAAAATTTAAACGAAAATATGGTTCAGTATTTGAATGAATATAAATTTTATATAGACATTAACCTAATATTTGATAGTGAAGGAGATTTTCTTTATAGACAAAAAGGGCAATTGAAGTTAGATAATACGGTAATTGAAGAATTTATGCCTTTATTCGTGAAAAAATGTATAGAGAAAATTCAAGGAAGTTGTAATATT
Organism: uncultured Lachnospiraceae bacterium; assembly: GCA_947626795.1. Classification (GTDB taxonomy): domain Bacteria; phylum Bacillota; class Clostridia; order Lachnospirales; family Lachnospiraceae; genus Petralouisia. Next base: position 4,590 of record CANQTH010000051.1, on the reverse strand, counting down.
GAAGTAAGTTCACAAATATCGACATTTTCTTCTGTGTATTTTGCTTCAAGCCTTAGTAATCCGAATATAGGTGGTGGAATAAATATAAAAACAAAAGATCAAGATTTTTCAATGAGTAGAAAATTGTATTTACAATCTTCTTATGATCCTGATTTTTCACCTGAGAAAACAGTTAAATTGGAAACTCATTTGGGATATATTTTGGCAGAGATGAAAACTAATTTAGACAAAACAATGTTTCAAGAAGCCTCGGCAACAGCTCACGACATCAAGCAAGCTGTTACAGGTGCAAAATATTACTTGTTGTGTGATTTTTTAGATATGACACCAATAAGTACAACAACTACAGATATAGATGAAATTCTGATTATAAGAAAAGCAAAAAGAATCAGTTCAAATATTCGCAAAGAATTTAGTACAAAAGCCGGTCGACAAAAATGGCGAGATTGGTATATAAAATATTTAAGCAGTAATCTATATTCGCCAGAGATATTGGGGAGATTTATCAATCACATTATTTCTCAAATGAATAATGAAGAATTGATAGAGGAGAGTGTGCTTGAGGTAGGTTATTTTTAAACAAAAGAGTAAGGTATGTCAGTTAGTGATTACTTTTCAACATTTTGTTCAAACTTACGAATGGATTGATGTTATGCTTCTAAATTCTATTAGACGCTGTAATCGAAAAATGATAGAAGAGTAAGTTTGTGAAGGGATTAATAAATTGCCCAGCGTTTAGCAGGCGCGCATTGCGAAGATGCGGCTTATGTGCTATGATAGGGGAAAGGCGGGCCAGGATGGCGGCGGACCGCCGGGGGATTTTGCGGTTAAGAGGATGAATATGAAATGTTTCTAGGAGGATTGAAATGGGAAAACGGGGAAACTGGATCAAAAGGATGTTAGCGGGAGGCCTGGCGCTTGCGCTGGCGGCCAGCCTGCCCGTGCGGGGCGAAAGCCTGGCGCAGGGCGCCGATGGGACGGAGGAAGCCGTCTTGTTTGAGGGAGGCTTTGAGGAAGGGGAGGAGATCCCCTGGGTCGGCAAGGACGGCGCGGAAGTCTCTGTTGTTTCGGAAGGGGCAAAAAGCGGCGGCCGCTGCCTGAAAGTCTCAAACCGGACGGCCACGAACGCCGGGGCGAAGCTGCAGGTCGGGGATTGGCTGCGGGAAGGGCAGCGCCTGGAGATTTCCGCGTATGTGAAATATGAGCAGGGGCCGGAAAAGAAGCGGGTGCAGGCCACCTTATTTTACGGCGGGCAGTATTATCAGATCGGGAGCAGCGAGCTTTCGCGCGGGGAATGGGGAAAGCTGACGGGTGCCGTTGTGATCCCGGTGGGGACGGCAGACGCGGAGATCTTTTTTGAGACGCCGTGGACCGCTGCGCCGTCGGCGGAACAGGATCTTATGGATTTTTACCTGGACGACGTGAAGAGCGTGATGAAGCCGTTTTGTGACACCAGCGGCTACCCTTCTTTGAAAGAGCTTTATAAGCATCAGTTTTACATCGGAGCCGCCGTGCCTGGCGGAGCCATAAATACGCCGATGTACAGCAGCCTGATCGCCCGGCAGTTCGGCAGCATGACGATGGAAAATGAGATGAAGCCGGATTTTATCCTGGACGAGGCGGAAAGCAAGCGGGATTTGGCGGCGCACAAAGAGAGCGCGGCCTTGCATTTCCAATCCTGCGAGCCGATGCTGCAGTATGCCAGGCAGAACGGGATCGCGGTGCGTGGGCATACGCTGGTCTGGCACAGCCAGACGCCCGCGTGGTTCTTTTATGAGGATTATGACACGTCCGGGAAGCTGGCAAGCCGCGAGCTGATGCTGAAGCGCATGGAGAATTATATCAAAGGGGTCATTTCCTGGACGGAAGAGAATTATCCCGGCGTGATCTATGCCTGGGACGTGGCGAATGAGGCGGTGGCGGATTATTTTGGAGCGGGCGCGGCTCCTATGCGGCAGGAGGGCAGCCTCTGGTACCAGGTGATCGGAGAGGATTTTGTGGCGAAGGCGTTTGAGTATGCGCGGAAATATACGCAGCAATATGCGCCGGGGCGCAGCATTAAATTGTTTTATAATGATTACAATGAGTATTTCCCGTCGAAGCGGGACGGGATCGTCGCGCTGCTTGAGCCGATCCGGGACGCGGGGAATATCGACGGGGTCGGCATGCAGAGCCATATTGACACGAAGCGGCCGTTGGAAGGGGCGGACGGCTATATGACGGCGGTCCGGAAATTTCGGGACGAGCTTGGGCTGGAGATCCATGTGACGGAGCTGGACGTCGGGATCGCGCAGGGGGACACGGAAGAGTCCCAGGGGACGTATTACCGGGAATTTATGGAAGCTTTGCTGAAAGAAAAAAAGGACGGAGCCAAGATTACCAGCGTGACTTTTTGGGGGCTGACCGACGAGATGTCCTGGCGGCCAAACGAGAGCTGCCTGCTTTTCCGGGGAGATCTGAGCAGGAAGCCCGCTTATGAAGGGGTCGTGGAAGCGATCGGCGGGACGGGCGCGGCTATTGACAGGATGGACGCCCTTGGCGCGGTTGAGCTTACGGAGGCGTGCAGGGAGCAGATCGCGGGGGCGCGGGAAGCGTACGACGCCCTGACGGAGGCCCAGAAGGGGCTTGTCCCGGCTGAGAGCGTAAAGCGTTTGGAGGATGCGGCGGCGGAGTACCAGCGGCTGAGCGAGGAAGCGGCCGGGCAGCCGGATCAGGAGGAGCCGTCCGCGCCGGAAGAAAAGCCCGACATGGGGAAGATCCCGATTGAAAAAGCCAGTATCCTGGCCATCCCGGCCCAGACTTATACCGGGAAGAAACAGACGCCTTCCGTGAAAGTGTCCTATCAGGGCAAGCTTCTGTCGGAAGGAAAGGATTATGAGGTTTCTTACAAAAATAACCAGAAGATCGGGACGGCGAGCGTGACGGTGGCCGGAAAAGGCGGCTACACGGGGACGCTTATGGGGAAATTTACCATAACAGTAAAGAAAAATAAAGTGTATGCCGTAGGGAATTACAAGTATAAGATCCTGAGCGCGAGGACGGATGGAAAAGGAACTGTGGCGCTTGCCGGGGTGAAAAGCGGCGCGGTGAAAAAGAAGCTGAAAAAAATAAATGTGGCCGCCGCCGTGAGCATCGGCGGGAAGAAGTTCAAGGTGGTTGAGATCGGCAAGGGCGCATTGTCCGGCTGCGCTAAGGCCACAAGCGCGGCGATCGGGGAGAATGTCGCGAAGATCGGGGCGAAGGCGTTTTACAATTGCCGGAAGCTGAAGGACATCACGGTCAAGACAAAGAAGTTGACGGCAAAGTCCGTCGGGGCGAAGGCGTTCCGGGGCGTCAGCCCGAAGGCGTCGATCAAGGCGCCGAAGAAGAAAAAAGCGGCGTATCGGAAGATTTTTGGGATCTGACCGGAGATTCGCCAGGGAAAAGCAGGGGCGCTGCAATATAGGCGTATGGCCGCCTATAGGGCGGCGCCCCGGGTTTTAAGAAAAGATTTTATTTCTGCTATGCTTTCTGCGGATGAAAATGAAACCTTTGCCTGTGCTATTACCGTAGATCATATGGTGATCGGCAGAACAATATTCATAGGCAAACTGCCGAGCCATTTGCCCAAAATAAAGCGTCTTGCAGAGTTCTTGAGAAAGCAGGATTTCAATATGAGGGAACATTGAGAAGTAATGCGGTGAAGAATGGCAAGGTGGATATAAAAGTGTATTCTGTGCTAAAGGAAGAAGTCAAATGATATGATAAGTTATAGAGATTTTTCATGCGGGAGTGGCCTCCCGCTTCTTTTTGCAACAAAAAATGTAACATTTCATACAAAATGTTACATTTCCTTGTTACACAAACTATATCGGAGCGTTCCGGAAATACTTAACCCCTCTCTTTAAAAAAATTCTTTGGATTTTATCTTTTCTTAAAAATCATACAAGATATCGTATCTGAAATCAAAATCACATACCATATATAGGAAACTGAAAAATGGAAGCCTCACTGGACGCGCCGCGGGAAAGCGTCCGGCGGGGCTTTTTCTTTTGCGCGCCCGGCCATTTGGGCGGCGAAGGGCAAAAAATACGCAGCAACGCCAAAAACGCCGGAAATACGGGCTTTTGCAGGAGGCAGAATGTAACAATTTGTATGAACTGTTACACGGTTTGATTCATTTGGAAGTGAAAAAGGAAACAAGGAGGTTGCCATATGCTCAAATTAACTGTGAAGCCGGGGGAATATCTGATGATCGGCGAGGACATCAAGCTGGTGTTCGCCGGGGGGAGTGCGAACAATCTGCACATCCTCGTGGACGCTCCCAAGTCCATGAACATCGCCAGGAGCAAGACGCTCGTGAAATACGGGCTGGCGACGGAGGAGGAGGCCGGGCGGCATTATAAGGACCGCGGGATCTCGGACGAGGCGAAGGCGCGGATCGGCGCGATCCTTATGGAGGAGCGGCAGAAGGCCGGGGCAAAGACGCGGCAGGCGGCACAGTAAATGTATTTGGTAGTGACGCGGGGCTAACCTAGGGGCTTCGTTTAACTATAGGAAGCAATTCCCCGGAACATCCGGGGCTTCAAAAACAACAACCAACGGCGTCGG
>CANQTH010000050.1 GCA_947626795.1 uncultured Lachnospiraceae bacterium | reverse complement strand
CCGGGCGGGAGCGAAGGAAGCGAAGGGACGCCGGGCGGGAGCGAAGGAAGCGAAGGGACGCCGGGCGGGAGCGAAGGCGGCGAGGAGCCGCCCGCGGAGACCTGCACGCTTACTTTCCAGATGGAGAAAGGCCATTTCCCGGACGGCTCCACATCAGTCACGGTCACGGTCGCGAAGGGGCAGTTCCCGGACGCGTCGGCCGTGGAAACGCCCGTGCGGGAAGGGTACTTGTTCCAGAATTGGCTGGACGGGGACAATATGCCGTACGGCTTTGACGTTCCGGTCACGGGGGACCTGACGCTGACGGCGTCCTGGGAGGCGATCAGCTATTATGTCCATTTTGACGCGAACGGCGGGACGGGAAGCATGGAGGACGAGCTGTTCGTCTATGCCAAGTCCAAGGCCCTGACGAAAAACGGATTCAAGCGGGAAGGCTATACGTTTGTCGGCTGGAATACCCAAAAAGACGGGTCCGGCGCGGCTTATGAAAACAAGCAGAAGGTAAAGTCCTTAAGCGCGCAGGCGGACGACGTCGTCACCTTGTACGCCATCTGGCAGGGCAACTCCTACACCGTGCGGTACGATGGGAACGGCGCGGCGTCCGGGAGCGTGCCGGACAGCAGCCACGTATACGGGATCGGGAGCAATCTGAGCAATAACCAGTATGCGAAAAAAGGCTGCACGTTCGCGGGCTGGAACACGCAGGCGGACGGCAAGGGGAAGACCTACAAAGCCGGGGCGGAGGTGACGGGCCTCACGACGGAGAGCGGCGGCGTTGTCGTACTGTACGCGAAGTGGACGGCCATCAAGTATACGATCGCCTACAATCCTGGAAAAGGGAAAATGGGGGCTTCCGCGCGGAAGACGTATACGGTCGAGACGAAGACGTTCGTGCTGCCGCGCCCGACCCGGAGCGGCTACGATTTCGACGGCTGGTACAAGAAAAAGAATTACAAGAGCAGGATCGGGGAAGTGGCGCAGGGAAGCACGGGCAACCTGACGCTGTACGCGAAATGGGTGAAATGTTCAGGGAAGGCGAAGAGCAATTCAGCGAAGCTTACGGCCTGCAAGGCGACGGGGGCCGGGAAAGTCAGCGTCAAGGCGAAGATCAGCAAGCGCGTGGCAAGCTCGGACGATTATTATTACCTGATGTACTTAAATCCCATGAACCAGAAGACTTACAAGGTGGCGGACAAGGCTTATAAAAAGAAAAGCATCTCGTTCGCCTTGAAGACGCAGGGCAATCAGGGAACCGTGACGTCCATGTACGGGATCGCCGTCAAGAAATCCGGGAAATACACGCTGATCAGCACCGCGTCTTATGTTAAGAACCCGGAAAAGGCCGCCGGGAACAAGAAAAAATACAATCCGGGGCAGACAAAAAAGGGAATGCAGTTTTATAACAGCATGGCGGAGATCGACGACTGCGGGGCGAAGCAGAACTTTTTGAACGTGACGGTGTCCCAGGTGTGCAACGGCGGGACCGTGCCGTACGCCTACAACGGGAACACGTATTATTTTTCCGACCTGGGCGCGTACAAGCAGATCGTGTCGGAGTGCAACAAGAAGAACATCACGGTCACGATGCAGGTGCTTTTGGACTGGACGGAGCATACGGACCTGATCCATCCGAGCGCGCGCGTGCAGGGCGCGGCCCCGTTCTATACCTGGAACGTGTTCTCCAACCCGGCGCGGGAAAAGATGGAGGCGATCTTCTGTTACTTAGGCGCGGTGTTCGGGCAAAAGGACTGCTATGTCTCCAACTGGGTCCTGGGGAACGAGATCAATAACCCGGGAGATTGGAATTACGCGGGCAGCATGAGCAAGACGAATTATTTCAAGACGTACGCCTATGCGTTCCGCGCCCTGTACTACGCGGTAAGGAGCCAGTATTCCAACGCCCGCGTGTTCATCTGCACGGACAATTGCTGGAATATCCTGTCCGGACGGCGGTTCACGGCCAAGGAGTCGATCGCGGCGTTTGTAGCGCAGCTAAAGAAAGTCCAGAGCGGCCTGAAGTGGAACCTCGCGTACCATGCATATTCCTACCCGCTTACTTATACGAAGGTGTGGGAAGGGTACGGCGTGACGGACGACGTCAGCACTCCGGCGATCACGATGAAGAACCTGAAAGTCCTGACGGATTACATGAAAAAGACGTATGGGAAATCGGTGCGGATCATTCTCTCGGAGCAGGGCTATTCTTCTTACGCATACGGCCAGACGGCGCAGGCGGCCGCGCTGGCGTACAGTTATTATATCGCGGCCTGCAACCCGATGGTGGACGCGTTCATCATCCGCAGCTACTGGGATCATCCGGACGAGGTGAAGCAGGGCTTGAGCATGGGGATCAAAGGCAAGGAGGCCTTTGATGTGTACAAGTATATGGACACGGCGAAATCTTCCAGCTACACGAAGAAATACTTGAAGACGATCGGGATTTCCTCCTGGAAAAAGGCGGTGCCGGGGTATCAGGCGTCCCGGGTGAAGAAGATGTACCGGAAAGAGTAGGGAGTTCAGCCCGGAATGTCTTTCCAATCCGGCGAAAAAGTGATATGATACGGGCAGGCAGGGAATCGCCTGCGGGAAACATGAAACAAAAACATAAAACATTTACAGGAGGGACGGCATATGGTGAGATTGCTTTGGATCGTGATCGCAGTGATCCTTGATGTGATCGTGGCGCTCAAGTTTGACAGGATCGCGGGAATGAAGGGGCATACGGGATATTTCCTGTGGTGCTTTCTGTTCGGCCCGGCCGGATGGGCCATGGTCATTGCGCTTCCGGACCGCAATGACGCAAGCGCGTCTTGAATCAGGCCCGCGCTTACGATATAATAGGACAGTAGGAAGGGAAAATATTTTTTTGGAGGACGACCATGAAAGGAATCATCTTAGCCGGGGGCGCCGGAACGAGGCTGTATCCCCTGACGAAAGCCATTTCCAAGCAGATCATGCCGGTCTATGACAAGCCGATGATCTATTATCCGTTATCGACCCTGATGCTTGCGGGCATCCGGGAGGTTCTGATCATATCGACGCCCAGGGATCTGCCGATCTTTGAATCGCTGTTAGGGGACGGGAGCCAGCTCGGGATGCGGTTTGAGTACCGCGTGCAGGAAGAGCCGCGGGGGCTTGCGGACGCATTCCTGATCGGGGAAGCGTTCATTGGGACGGATCCCGTCGCGCTGGTGCTTGGGGACAACATTTTCTATGGGCAGAGCTTTTCCAAGGTGTTGCGCGGCACGGCGGAGCGGATCGAATCGGAAAAAGGCGCGACGATCTTCGGATACTACGTAAGGGATCCGAGGGAATACGGTGTTGTGGAATTTGACGCGGAGGGGAAGGCGATCTCCATCGAGGAAAAGCCGGAACACCCGAAGTCGAATTACGCTGTCCCGGGGCTGTATTTTTATGACAACGACGTGGTGGAGATCGCGAAGTCCGTCAAGCCGTCCGCGCGCGGAGAGATCGAGATCACAAGCGTCAACAACGCGTACCTGGAGCGCGGGAGCCTCCGGGTAGAGACGCTGGGGCGCGGGTTCGCCTGGCTGGATACCGGGAACCACGATATGCTGCTCGCGGCGGCTGATTTCGTGTCCGCGTTCCAGAAGCGGCAGGGGCTTTATATCTCCTGCATCGAGGAGATCGCTTATAAGCGCGGGTTTATTGACGCGGAGCAGCTAAAGAAGCTGGCGGAGCCGCTGTTAAAAACGGAGTACGGCCAGTATCTGATGGAAATCGCGGAAGGATTGTAAGAGGAGATTGTGATGGGAAAGATAAAAGTGACGGACTGCTGCGGCGGGATCGAAGGGCTGAAAGTGATCGAGCCGTCCGTGTTCGGGGATGAGCGCGGGTATTTTATGGAAACATATCAGTATCATGATTTTGCAGAAGCTGGGATCGGATGCACATTCGTGCAGGACAACCAGTCCGCCTCGCGCAAGGGCGTCCTGCGGGGGCTGCATTTTCAGATCCAGTATCCGCAGGATAAGCTGGTGCGCGTCGTGAACGGGGAAGTGTTCGACGTCGCCGTCGACCTGCGGGAAGGGTCGGAGACGTTTGGGAAATGGTTTGGCGTGATACTTTCCGCGGAGAATAAAAAGCAGTTCTTCATCCCGCGCGGGTTTGCGCACGGCTTTCTGGTGCTGTCGGATTATGCGGAATTTTGCTATAAGGTGACGGATTTTTACCATCCGAACGACGAGGGCGGCTTGCTGTGGAAGGACGGCGACATCGGCATCAAATGGCCGATCCCGGCGGGGATGACGGAGGACGACCTGATCTTGTCGGAGAAGGACAAGGTGTGGGGCGGCCTCCGGGAGTATTGCGAGAAACGGTAAGGGACGCGCGTCGGCGCGCCATGGAAAAGGAGTGACAGGGAGGCCGGAAGCGGAACGGTTACTGTCAGGAATCGGATGCGGCCAGGGGACGCGCGTCGGCGTCCCTGGAAAAATGGCGTGGCTGGCCGGAACGCCGGGAGGAATCGGGATTTATGAAGGAACGAGGAAATTTTGACAGGCAGGTACGGATGCGCTTAGGCAGGAAGATCCTGCCCTGGCTGCTGACGCTGTGCCTGACGGCGCCGACGTTCGCGGAAGCGTCGGTTAGCGCGTCGGCGGGAACGAAAACGGAAGCGTCGGTTAGCGCGTCGGCGGGAACGGACAGGGCGGCGTCAGGAACGGATGCGGAAGCGTCGGTTAGCGCGGCGGCGGGAACGAATGCGGAAGCGTCAGCCGGAGCGGCGGCGGGAACGGACAGGGCGTCAGGAGCGGGCGACATGAAAAATTACAGGCCTCCGACGGGCGGCTATGTGGCACCGAAGGTCATGACGCTGCCGGAGGACGCCCGGGAGCAGCTTGGCGTGACGGACGAGGCGGAAACGGCAGGCGCGTCCGGGGCGGATGAGGCGGAAACGGCAGGCGCGTCCGGGACAGGCGTGCGCGTATTTTCCCACGCGTCCCAGGCATACGCCTCTTCCTGGGATCGGTATTCCTCAAACTATATCTACAACCGTCTGGGCGCGGAGCAGAGGGACGTATGGGATGAAATGGACGCCCTCTGCCTGCGCTATCTGGAGGGGAACGCCGACGCGAAAGGCGTTTTCCTGGAAGGCAGGCTGTATTATGTCATGGACAAGGGCATATCTTCCGGGGGCTTGTCCTCGGAGGAGCTTCGGGATCTGTTCCTCCTGTTTTCCTATGCAAACCCGCAGTATTATTTTATCGGGCCTGGGATGTTCCGCAGCATGGATGCCATTTACCTTGTCATTTACGACGGCTTTGCAGACGGGAGCGCGAGACGCTCGGCGACCGCGCGTTTCCGGTCCAAGGCGCGCGCGATGGAGGCTCAGGTCGCGGCAGGGAAGACGGATGCGGAAAAGGCGAGGATCGCCCATGACCTGATCATACGCAGCGTGCGGTATGATTACGATTATAATACCGTGCTGGGCAACAGCATATACCACCAGAGCGCGTACAGCGTGTTCTGCGAGGGCTATTCCGTGTGCGCCGGATATGCGAAGGCGTTTGAGTTCCTCATGAATGGGGCGGGCGTCGACGCGATCAGCGTGACGAGCCGGACCCATGCGTGGAATATTGTGCGGCTGGATAATATCTGGTACCAGGTGGACTGCACCTGGGACGATACCGACGGACGGTATGGCGGCTACGGCGAGGTGATCTACCGATATTTCATCCGCAGCGACGAGATGATGTCGCGGCTGGATCTTGGCGGGACGCATCAGGCCGAGGGGTATTACGCGGGGCTTTTGCCCAAATGCGCCGTGGATTCCGGGTCGATGGAGACGAGCGCGGGGAATTGCGCAGAGTCAAAGGGGCAGGCGGCGAAGCCGTCGCTTTCCCAGAAAAAGACGGGGAAAGGGATCAAAGTTTCTTTGCGCTCCGCGACAGCGGGGGCGGAGATCTATTACACGCTGGACGGCAAGACGCCCTCCGCGTCTTTCAGCCGGAGCTTCCGCTACAAGAAGCCGTTTTTGGTGACGGGCAACGTGACGGTCAAGGCGGTCGCCGTATGCAGCGGGAAGCGGGACAGCAAGACGCGCGCGGCCAAGGTCTACGGGAAGATGTACACCGTCAAGTTCAACGCGATGGGCGGAAAGAAAATCCCTTCTAAGAAAGTCCACGCCAGGGCCGCCGTCCAAAAGCCCGCCAAGCCAAAACGCCCGGGATATCGGTTTGTGGCATGGTATCAGGACAAGAAGTTCCGAAAGAAATGGAATTTTGATCGGAAGGTAACAAAAAATCTTACGCTTTATGCGAAATGGAAAAAGGTTAAGAAATGATCTATGGATAATGCGTCAAAAAATATCGTTGCAGAAGTGGTGGAGAACCGCAGGCTGGTGAAGGCTCTTGCGAAAAATGACTTCAAGACGAAGTTCGCAGGCTCTTACCTCGGGGTGACTTGGGCGTTCGTGCAGCCGGTCGTCACGGTCTTCCTGTACTGGTTCGTGTTCGACCTGGCGTTGGGCGCGCGCGCTTCCATCCGCGGGGAGCTGCCGCTGCCGTATGTCTTGTGGCTGGTGGCGGGCATCGTCCCCTGGTTTTTCTTCTCAGATTGCGTCAGCGCGGGGACTTCCGTGCTGTCCGAGTATAATTACCTTGTGAAGAAGGTGGTGTTCCACGTAGATATCCTTCCGGTCGTGAAGGTGTTTTCTTCCATCTTCGTGCATGTGTTCTTTGTGGCGTTTACGGAAATACTGTTCCTGTGTTTCGGGTATCCGCCAGATTTTTATGTCCTGCAGGCGCTGTATTACAGCCTGGGCGTCCTGATCCTGTCGCTTGGCGTGACTTATTTCACGAGCGCGGTGTCCGTGCTGTTCCCGGACGTCCGGCAGATCGTGAACATCGCGCTGCAGGTTGGGGTCTGGGCGACGCCGATCATGTGGAATATCAACGACATGAAGGAAAAGATACCGGGGCCGGTTCTGACGATCCTAAAGCTGAATCCGCTTTACTATGTCGTGACCGGATACCGGGAGGCGTTCATTGACAAGGTATGGTTCTGGGAGCATCCCGGCATGACGGCGTATTTCTGGGCGGCCACGGCGGTGGTCTGCCTGATCGGGGGATCGGTGTTCCGCAGGCTGAAAACGCATTTCGCGGACGTGCTGTGACAGGGCGCGGGGAAGGGCCTGCCGGGCCGGGAACGCATTTCGCGGACGTGCTGTGACAGGGCGTGGGGAAGGGCCTGCCGGGCCGGGAACGCATTTCGCGGACGTGTTGTGACAGAGCGTGCACGATCAGCGCGCCGCGACGATAAGAAAGGGCATGGGATGATGGATGATAACATAGCGATCCAGGTGGAGAAAGTCAGCAAGATTTATAAATTATACGACACGTCCGTCGCGCGCCTGAAGGACGCGCTTGGCCTGCCGGGGAAAAAAGGCTTCCGGGAACACGCGGCTCTGCACGACGTTTCCCTTTCGATAAAAAAGGGCGAGACGGTGGGGATCATCGGAACGAACGGCTCCGGAAAATCCACGCTCTTAAAGATCATCACGGGGGTCGTCAGCCAGACGTCCGGGGAAGTGCGGGTAAACGGCAGGATCTCCGCGCTCCTGGAGCTGGGCGCGGGCTTCAACAGCGAGTATACGGGCATTGAGAACGTCTACCTCCAGGGGACGATGATGGGCTTCTCGCGGGAAGAGATCGACAAGAAGATGGACGCGATCCTGGAATTTGCCGATATCGGGGAGTTCGTGAACCAGCCGGTCAAGACGTATTCGAGCGGGATGTTCGTGCGGCTGGCGTTCGCCGTGGCGATCAATATCGAGCCGGAGATTCTGATCGTCGACGAGGCGCTTTCCGTCGGGGACGTGTTCTTCCAGTCGAAATGCTACCGGAAATTCGAGGAATTTAAGGAACTGGGGAAGACGATCTTATTTGTGAGCCACGACTTGAGCAGCATTACGAAATACTGCGACCGGGCCGTCCTGCTGAATAAGGGCGTCAAAGTGATGGAAGGCACGCCGAAGGAAGCGGTGGATCAGTTCAAGATGGCGCTTGTGGCGCAGGAGGAGGAGCAGCGCAGGCAGAACACGTCCCTCTGGCAGCAGCGGCACGAGGGGGAAAGCTGGCGGGACGCGCTCCCGGTCAACCCGGAGACGCTGGAGTACGGGGATAAGAAGGCGGAGATCGTGGATTTCGCGGTCGTTGACAAAACAGGAAAAATTTCCAATGTAATTGAAAAAGGAGATTTGTTCACAATAAAAATGAAGGTATTGTTCCGGGAAGCGGTCGCGGAGCCGATCTATGCGTTTACGCTGAAGAACTTGATGGGGATCGAGATCACGGGGACCAATACGATGTTAGAGCATACCGAGGCCCAGCCGCGGGAAGCCGGGGACGTCCAGGAGGCGAGCTTCACCCAGCGGATGACGCTGCAGGGCGGAGAATACCTGATCTCATTAGGCTGCACGGGATATGGGCGGGACGGGTTCCAGGTGCATCACCGCTTGTACGACGTGTGCAGCCTGGCGGTCGTTTCGGAAAAAAATACCGTGGGGTATTTCGACATGGGTTCTACGGTAGAGCTTGTGCCTGCGCAGGCGGGGCGAAGGGATAAAAACTGAAGGATAAGGATATGGCGGAGAAGTTTAATGTGGTAAGGGCGCGGTTCCATTTGGAGCGGGAAGATACGCTGGTGATCCAGGGCTGGAAACACGGGATGGGGAAGGAAGACAGCTTCCGGGTCACGCTGGACGGCGAGAAGCTCCCCTGGACGGAGCAGATGTACGACGGGATGGAAGTGCGCCAGCGGTATATGGTCTACGACCTTGGCATTGAGGAAGAATATTATCTGTACGTCACGCTGCCGGGGCTGGACGGGAAAAAAGAGCTGACGCTGTGGGTGGCGGGCCCGGACGGGACGCGCCCGGTCTGGCGCAGCAAGGCGTCGGAGCTGAAGAAACTCCAGGGACGGGTCGATTTTTTCTTGGAGCAGGTCACGCTGAAAAAAGGAAGCTGCTACCTGAAGGGCTGGGCCGCGTCCGCGCGCCCGGCCGAGATAAAAGTGAGGAGCCTAGGCGGCAGAGAGATCCCCTGCGCTGTGTCGCGGCACGGGCGGCGGGACGTGGCGCAGGTTTACCGCGAGGCGGAACGCCTGCCGGACGCAGGGTTCGAGGCAGAGTTCGCGCATCGCGGCTTGTCTCAGGCGACGCTTGAGATTTGCGGCGGCGGCCGAAAGAGCGTGGTGAAGATCCCGATCGTCACGACGTTCCTGCTGGAAAACGCGCTGGGCAGCAGCTACCTGGGCAAAGGCGCGCGTTTCCTGCGCCAGCATGGGTTCCGGCAGTTCTGCGCGCGCGCCATGCAGGTCGTGGCGCAAAGATCGGCCCCCCAGGGCGATTATGCGAAATACCGCCGGGCCGTCGCGCCGACGGCGGAGGAGCTGGAACGGCAGCGGCGGGAGGAGCTGGCATACCAGCCGTTGTTCTCCATCGTCGTGCCGCTGTACAAGACGCCGTTAAAGTATTTAGGGCAGCTTGTCACGTCCGTCCAGGCGCAGACGTATCCGCATTGGGAACTTTGCCTGTCGGACGGGAGCGGCGCGGATTCCCCGTTGGAGGATTATTTAAAGAAGCTGGAAAAGCGGGACGGGCGCGTGAAGGTGGCAAGGAGCGGCGCGCCTTTGCGGATATCGGAGAACACGAACGCCGCGATCCGCGCGGCCGCGGGGGATTTCATCGCGTTTGCCGACCACGACGACCTGCTTTCCCCGGACGCCTTGTACGAATGCGCGAAGGCGCTGCAGGACGCGCCGGGAACGGAACTCCTTTATTCCGACGAGGACAAGGTGTCGATGAACGGGAAGCGGTATTTTGAGCCGCATTTCAAATCAGACTATAACCCGGATCTTCTGCGCAGCATGAATTATTTCTGCCATCTTGTCGTGGTGAAGAAGGAGCTGCTGGAGCGGGCGGGTCTTTTGAATCCGGCGTTTGACGGGGCGCAGGATTACGACTTTGTGCTGCGCTGCGTGGAGCGGACGCAGGAGATCGTCCATATCCCGAAAGTTTTGTACCACTGGCGCGCGCATGAAAATTCAACGGCGGAAAATCCCGAGAGCAAGCGGTACGCCTTTGAGGCCGGGATGCGGGCGGTTCAGGCGCATTACGGGCGGCTGGGGATCCCGGCGGAAGTTTCCATGGGGGAATACCCGGGGCTTTACCGGACGCGCTACAACTGGAAAGAGCAGCCGCTCGTCTCCATCCTCATTCCTAATAAGGACCATGCGCAGGATCTGGACAAATGCATCCGCTCGGTCGAGGAGCAGTCCGCGTACCGCAATTTTGAATATATCATCATTGAGAACAACAGCGAGCTGCCGGAGACGTTCGATTATTACAAGAAGCTGGAAGCGGAAAACAAGAAGGCGCGCGTCGTGCGTTGGGAAGGCGGCTTCAATTTCGCGGCGATCAACAATTACGGCGCGAGGTTCGCAAACGGGGAATATCTGCTGCTTTTGAATAACGATACGGAAATGATCGGCCCGGACTGCCTGGGGGAACTGCTGGGATATTGTATGCGGGACGACGTCGGCATCGTCGGCGCAAGGCTTTATTATGAGGACGATACCATCCAGCACGCGGGGGTCGTCCTTGGGTTCGGCGGGATCGCCGGGCATACCTTTATCGGGTTTGGCCGGGACGCGAACGGATATTTTTCCAGGATCATCTGCGCCCAGGATTACAGCGCGGTGACGGCGGCCTGCATGATGACGAAGAAATCCGTTTATCAGCAGGTGGGCGGCATGACGGAGGAGCTTGCCGTGGCGTTTAACGATATCGATTATTGCATGAAGGTGCGTAAATCCGGGAAGTTGGTGGCCTACAACCCGTACGCGGAGCTTTACCACTATGAATCCAAGTCGCGCGGGCTGGAGGATTCCCCCAAGAAGCAGGAACGCTATTATAAGGAAATGAAATACTTTGTGACGAAATGGCAGGAAGAGATGGACAAAGGCGATCCGTATTACAATCCGAACCTCACGCTGTCGAAAGCGGATTTTTCCTTAAAGCAGGTGTAAGCAGGTGAACATATGAGAAAAATAGGCAATATCATCCTGGACGACGCGCATTATCCGGGAGAGGATCTGTATAGCGACGGGGCGGTCGAGGACCGCCTGCTGGAGCTGGCCGGGACGTGCCGACCGGAGGAGTACAACGCGGCGATCGCGAAAGAGCGGGATTGGGCGGTGATGTACCATCTCGCCCATGAGCGGGAGAACATCTTGAGCTGGTATCCGTTTGAAGAAGGGGCGAAAGTCCTGGAGGTCGGCTCGGGCTGCGGCGCCGTCACGGGGGCGGTGGCAGGGAAGGCGGGGGAAGTCACCTGCATCGACTTGTCCATGAAGCGGAGCACGATCAACGCGATGCGCAGCCAGGGGCGGGAGAACCTGAAGATCTGCGTCGGTAACTTCCAGGATATCGAGAAGGATCTGGATCTGGATTTCGACTATGCGACACTCATCGGCGTTTTTGAATATGGGAAAAGCTATATTGGCGGGGAGAAGCCTTACCATGGCTTCTTGAAGGCCGTGATGGGGCATATCCGCCCGGGCGGGAAGCTCCTTTTGGCGATCGAGAATAAATTCGGCTTAAAATATTGGGCGGGCTGCACGGAAGATCACGTCGGGCGTTATTTTGAAGGGCTGGAAGGATATCCGGGCGGCGCGGGCGTCCGCACGTTCACGAAGCCGGGGCTTACGCGCATCTTTGAGGAATGCGGCTATACGGATTACCGTTTTTATTACCCGTACCCGGATTACAAGTTCCCGACGGCCATCTTTTCCGACGCGCGCCTGCCCAAGGACGGGGAGCTGGATCGGAATATCTGCAATTTTGACCGGGAGCGGCTGGTCTTGATGGACGAGGGGAAGGTGTACGGGCAGATCCTGGAAGACGGTCTGTTCCCGCTGTATGCCAATTCGTTTTTTGTGGAACTCACAAAGCCTCCCGCGTCAGGCGGCGGAGCAAAAGCCGGGCGCGAGGACGTCCTCTATGCGAAATATTCCAACGGGCGCGCGCCGAGGTTCGCCATCCAGACGCGGATCGCGCAGGCGGGAGACGGGAAATTCTTATATAAGACGGCGGAGTACCCGGAAGGGGAGGCCCATATCCGCCATATGGCAAAGGCAAAGGAGGCGCTGGAGCGCCAATGGGGCGGGAACGGCCCCTGCCTTGTGAACCAATGCAGGCTGGAAGGGGACCGGATCTTATTCGAGTATCTGGAAGGCGTGACGCTGGAAGAAAAGCTGGACGGGCTTTTGGCGCATGGGCGGCTGGAAGAGGCTGCCGACGGGATCAAGCGGGCCGTCCGGGCGATCTTGGACGATGGCACGGAGGAATTTCGCGTGACGGACGAGTTCCGGGAAGTGTTCGGGGACGTTTCCCTGCCTTGGCGGCTAAAAGCCCCAAAGGCGGCGGACATTGACCTGGTCTTTTCCAATATCCTGATCGGGGCGGACGGGCGGCGGCACGTCCTGGATTATGAGTGGACGTTCCTGTTCCCAGTTCCGGCGGAATACGTCGCGTACCGCGCGCTCCACTATTACCTGGAGTCCGCGCCTAAGCGCAGGCCGCTTGCGGAAGCCTTTGACTTTTACGGGCATTTCGGGCTGACGGCGGAAAAGCTGCAGGCTTACGGAGAAATGGAACGGCGGTTCCAGGCATATATCAGCAGGGATTACGTGTCGGTCGGGGAACTGTACCACACGATGGGGAAATCGGCCCTCCCGCTGGGAGAATTGCTCGCGGAACCGGGCAAACGGCGGATGCAGGTGTATTTCGACGAGGGGGAAGGCTTCTCTGAGGAAAATTCGTATTTCATTGAGAACGGGCTTGCGGAAAAGATCCGCCGGGAGATCGCCGTCCCGGCGGAGGCGAAGGGCGTTTGGATCGATCCGGCGCTCAGCGCGTGCGTCCTGCAGGACGTAGAGCTGCGCTGGGAGGACGGGTCGGCCGTGCGGTACCGCACGACCGGGTTTGAGATAGAAAAAAATTGTTATCTATTTGACAATTCCGATCCAAAGATTATAATAGAAGAAATCCCACAGGGGAGGAGCCGGATCTTCGTTTCCTACCAGATCAGCGTCTTGGGGGAATCCGCGGCGCGGCTCCTGATGGAAAAAACCAACTGGAAGGGACGAATGAAGAAAAAAGTCCGCGGACTGGCAAAGGGATAGGGAAATGAGAAGAAGAGAGCAGTACAAGCATTTATTGAATCTTGCGGCGAGCGGCGCCGTGCTGGCGGCGGAGGCGTTCTTGTTCGGCTATGTGTGGTACCAGGTCTATATGCCGATGCTGGCGAAGTCGGATCGGTTCTGGCACAGGGGGAACTGGGCCTTCATCGGGATGTACGTCCTGATCCTGTGCTTTTTCACACGGACGTTCGGCGGATACCGGATCGGATACCTGCGTTTTTCCGACGTCTGCCTCTCCCAGATCCTGGCGGCGCTGTGCGCCAATACCGTCGAGTATTTCCAGGTCTGCCTGGTGGCGAACGACTATATGCCGGTCTCCCCGCTCATCGTGCTGACGGCCGCGGAGCTGGCGGTCGTGCTGCCCGGGTCGCTTTTGGTGCGTTATCTGTATGTCCGGCTTTACCCGCCGCGGAAGATGCTTGTTATCTACGGAAAGTATTCCCCGGACGATCTGATCGGCAAGATCAATTCCAGGCGGGACAAATACAACGTCTGCGCGACGGCGAGCGTCTACATCGGGTACGAGGCGCTGTACCGCAAGATCCTGGAGTATGAAGCGGTGGTGCTTTGCGACTTGCCGACGCAGATGCGCAACCCGATCTTGAAATTTTGTTACGACCAGGACAAGCGGACATACATTACGCCGAAGATTTCCGATATCATATTGACGGGGACGGAGCGCATCCATCTGTTCGACTCGCCGCTGATGCTGGCGCGCAACCGTGGGCTTACGATCGAGCAGCGGTTCGTGAAGCGGGCGATGGATCTTGTGCTGTCGGTGATCGCGACCGTGATCGCTTCCCCGGTCCTGCTTGTGATCGCAGCCTGCATCAAAGCGTACGATGGGGGGCCTGTATTTTATACCCAGGAGCGGCTGACGCGGGACGGGGAGATCTTCCGCATCATCAAGTTCCGCAGTATGCGGATCGATTCGGAGCAGGACGGCGCGCAGCTCGCGAAGAAGGACGACGACCGGATCACTCCGGTCGGCCGGGTGATCCGCAGGACGCATTTTGACGAGCTTCCCCAGTTGTTCAACATCTTAAAGGGGGAGATGTCCTTTGTCGGGCCGAGGCCGGAGCGCGAGGTGATCGCGCGGGAGTACGAATCCCTCATCCCGGAGTTCAGCTTCCGCCTGAAGGTGAAGGCGGGGCTGACCGGATACGCCCAGATTTTCGGGAAGTACAATACGACCCCGTATGACAAGCTCAAGCTGGACTTGACGTATATCGAGACGTATTCCATCTGGCTGGACATCAAGCTGATGCTGATGACCTTTAAGATCATTTTCCAGAAGGACAATACGGAAGGGATCGACAAGGGGCAGACAACAGCGGCAAAGGATCTTGGGATCCCGCATCGGCTGGATGGACCGGACGACGGCGGAGCCATGGCGCAGGCGCCGGGCTTAGGAGAGGCGAGGCGCGCGGCGGAAGATCATGCTCATGCGGATCGGGCTTAGGAGGCGCAGGGCGCGCGGCGGGAAAGCCGGAAACTGGACGCAGGCAGGGGGAATGTACCGTATGAAATGGGAAGAAGATCTGATCAGCATCGTGGTTCCGGTGTACAACGCGGAAAAGTACGTGGAAGAGGCGATCCGCTGCGTTTTGGGGCAGACGGCCCAGAACTGGGAATTGATCCTGGTGGACGACGGCTCGACGGATGGGAGCCTTGAGATCTTAAAAAAATATGAGGGCGGGAAAATCCGCGTGTTCCAGATGGGCAAGAACCAGGGGCAGGCGGCGGCGCGCAATTTCGGGCGCGGGCAGGCGAGGGGCAGGTATCTGGCGTACCAGGACGCGGACGATCTGTGGAGCAGCGAGAAGCTGGAGCGCCAGTTCCGTTTCCTGAAGGAGAAAGGATGCGCGTTCGCCTTTACCGGGTATGAATTTGCAGGGGAGGACGGCGCGCGAAACGGGAAGGTCGTCCATGTCCCGGCAAAGATAGGATATAAGCAGGCGTTAAAAAATACGACGATCTCGACGATAACCGTCATGTTTGACCGGGAGAAGATACCGGAACGCCTGCTTGCCATGCCGTCCGGGGTGCGCGGGGAGGATTCCGCGACCTGGTGGCAGATCTTGCGGGCCGGGTATACGGCGTACGGCCTGGACGAGCCGCTGTCCGTTTACCGCAGACACGCGCAGAGCCATTCCGGGAACAAATGGAAGGTAGTGTGGGGGACGTACCGGATGTATCGGGAATGCGAGCGCCTGTCCGTCGCCGCAAGCTGGTATTATTTTGTCTGCTATCTGTTCCATGCGGTAAGACGAAGGTTATAGAATACGAAAGGTGGAAATTTTATGAGAGCGAGGATGAAGGATTTTTTCCGTTACCGCTATTTGTTATGGGAGCTGGTAAAGAAAGGGATCAAGTTAAAGTACAGGCGTTCCTACCTGGGGATCTTGTGGTCTTTGGTAGAGCCGCTTCTCACGATGATCGTCTTGACGGTCGTATTTGGGACGCTGTTTGGCCATGATGAGAAGTCGTTCGCCGTCTATGTCCTGTCCGGACGGCTTTTGTATACGTTTTTCTCACAGTCGACGAACGCCGCGCTGCGTTCCATCCGTGGGAACTCCGGCATGATCAAGAAGGTCTATGTGCCGAAATACCTCTATCCGCTGTCGGGCGTGCTGTTCAATTACGTGATCTTCCTGCTGTCCCTCGTGGTCCTGGTCGCGGTGTCGCTCGCGCTGGGCGTGATGCCGAGCGTCTATACATTCCAGGCCATCGTCCCGCTGCTTTTGCTGCTGGTCTTTTCGTTCGGGGTCGGCATGATCCTGGCGACGGTCGGCGTGTTTTTCCGGGACATGGAATACTTATGGGGCGTTATCTTAATGCTCGTGATGTACACCTGCGCCATCTTCTATTATCCGGAACGCCTTTTGAACAGCGGGAAGAAAGGATGGCTTTTGAAGCTCAATCCGCTCTACTGCCTGATCGCGTGCTTCCGGGACGCGGTGTTTGGCAGGGCGATGAACCCGAAAATGCTGCTTTTTGCGGGGGGTTCGAGCCTCGTTGTGCTGGTAGTGGGCGTTTGGGTATTTTACAAGAAGCAGGATGAGTTTATCCTGCATATATAAGGAGAAGTACGATGGGAAAAGAAGTGATCAAGGTAGACCATGTGAGCATGAAGTTCAATCTGAGCCGGGAAAAGATCGACAGCATGAAGGAATATTTCATCAAATTCATGCGGCGGGAGATCAAGTACGACGAGTTCTGGGCGCTGAAGGATATTAATTTTTCGATGCAGAAAGGGGAGCGCTTAGGGATCCTGGGGCTGAACGGGGCGGGGAAAAGCACGCTGTTAAAAGTGATCGCGGGCGTGTTCAAGCCGACGGAAGGGAGCGTGACGCGGCACGGCGTCATCGCGCCGATGCTGGAGCTTGGCGCGGGATTTGATATGCAGTATACCGGGGCGGAGAATATCTTTCTGTACGGCGCGCTGTTGGGCTACCGCAGGGAGTTCATCGAGGAAAAGTACGATGAGATCGTCGCTTTTTCCGAGCTTGGGAAGTTCATAGACGTTCCGCTGAAGAATTATTCCTCCGGGATGCGGGCAAGGCTTGGGTTTGCGATCGCGACGGTCGTGGAGCCGGACATCCTGATCCTGGACGAAGTGCTTTCGGTCGGCGATGCGAAGTTCCGCAGGAAGAGCGAGCGGAAAGTCATGGATATGTTTGACACGGGCGTCACGGTCTTGTTTGTCTCCCATGCGCTGGAGCAGATCGAGCGCCTCTGCAACAAGGCGATGATCCTGGAGCATGGACAGATGATCGCATACGGGGACATCGCGGAAGTGGCGGCCAAGTACCGGGAGATCGTCAGCTAAAAAAAGCCGCGCGCGATCGGGCCATGCATCGGCGGGGCGAAGGCGTGGCCGGGAGAGCCGGATAAGAAAAGCCGCGCAATCGAGCCATGCATCGGTGAGGCGGAGGCACTGGCAGGCCGGGAAAGCCGGATAAGAAAAGCCGCGCGATCGGGCCATGGGTCGGCAAGGCGGAGGCGCTGGCAGGCCGGGAAAGCCGGATAAGAAAGGCCGCGCAATCGGGTCATGGGTCGGCGGGGCAAAAGGCGCTGGCAGGCCGGAAGAGCCGGATAAGGGAAGCCGCGCATGGAGGGCGGAGATGGAACAGACATTTTTGGGGAAATTAAGGCGGGTAAAATTAGGCGACCTGCTCCATATCGTGAAATTCCTTGCCGCATGGGTGATCAGCCGATTTTACCGGAGGAAGCATAAGGACTTGTGGCTTTTCTGCGATTCGCAGATGGAGGCGCGGGACAATGCCTACTGGCTGTTTTTGTATGTGCGGGAAAACCATCCGGAGCAGGAGGCGGCATATGCGATCAGCTACGCGTCGCCGGATTACGGGCGCGTGGCGAAGGCGGGGAAGACCGTGCAGTACGGGAGCCTGCGCCACTGGGTCTATTACCTGACGGCGAGCAGGAATATCAGCTCCCAGAAGAACGGGAAGCCGAATGCGGCGATCTGCTACCTGCTGGAGGTGTACGGCCTGTTAAAAAACACGCGGGTTTTTTTGCAGCATGGGATCATTACCGCCAACCTGACGTTTTTGTATTACAAGCACACGAAGATGCGGCTGTTCGTCTGCAGCACGTACAAGGAGTGGAATTACGTCGACAGCCATTACGGCTACCCCAGGGGCTGGGTGCAGGAGCTGGGGCTTTGCCGATTTGACCGCCTCCATGACTTTTCCGTGGACAAAAAGCAGATCCTTGTCATGCCGACATGGCGGATGTATATCCGAAACGAGATCCATGCGCCGAGCCAGGAGAAAATGGAGGAAAAATTCCGGGAGACGGAGTATTTTAAGCATTGGGACGGGCTGCTGCGCGCGGAAGGGTTTCTGCGGCTGCTGGAGGAATGGGACCTGCGCGTCGTCTTTTACCCGCACCGTGAGATGCGGCGTTTCCTGCATGCGTTTGAGATCTTGCACCCGCGGATCGCGGTCGCTTCCTGGCCGGATCACGATGTGCAGGAGCTTTTAAAAAGCTCCGCGTACCTGATCACGGATTTTTCCAGCGTTGCGATGGATTTCGCCTATATGAGGAAGCCGCTGGTTTATTATCAGTTTGACACGAAGAAATTCCGCGAAAGCCACCACGAGGCCGCGGATTTTGATTTTGAGACGGAAGGGTTCGGCCCGGTCTGCCAGACGGAAGGGGAAGTGATCCGGGAGCTTATGAAGGCGGCGGGCCGCGGATTTGAGAACGAAGAGGCTTACCTGGAGCGCCACAGGGCGTATTTTGACTTGTGGGACGCGGAAAATTGCAAGCGGAATTACGAGGCGATCCGGGACATATCGTGATCGGGAGGCGACATGGGAGAGGTTGAAGAGCAGATCAAAGTAAAAATGAAGAAGTTTTCCTTAAAAAAGGGGCGGCTGCGCCTGCGGTTCTGCACGAAAGGGGAGATCGTGTCCGCGCTTTTCTTAAAAAAGCGCAACACCGCGGAGGACAGGCGCCTCGCGTTTTCCCTGCGGCGGGAAGGGGACGGTTACGACGCGTCCCTGGATCTGGAAGGGCAGGATTTTGAAGAGGCGTTCTGGGACGTCGTCGCTACGGTGGGATCAGGCGGGGAAGCGCATGACGCCGTCTTGGGCGGCGTGGGGGCGGCCTTAAAGATCAAGTTCATCTTGTTTCCGCGGTGGCGCCGGAACGGGAAAGGGTTCATCGTCTACCCGTTCGTCAACGGCGCGCGGCAGTTTACGATCCAGACGCGGAAATACCAGGAAAAGTACGACAGCTATCGGTTTATCCTGAAGGAATACCTCGCGCTGCTCTGCTATTTCCTCTTAAAGCCTTACTGGGACGGCAAGAAGATCTGGCTGATCTGTGAAAAATTGGGGACGATGGCGCAGGACAACGGCTTTTATTTTTTCAAGTACTGTATGGAGCAGCTCCCGCCCGAGGAAAAAAAGCGGATTTTTTACTTGATCGACAAAAAAGCGCCGGATTATCAGGCAGTCGCCCCTTATGAGGAAAATGTCCTCCCGTTCATGAGCTTCCGGCATATGGTATACTTGTGCGCGGCGCAGTACCTGATCTCCAGCGACGCCATCCGGCATTTTTACATCTGGGACTCGCCCAACAGCGTCTATAAGGTGCTGTACCAGGCAAGGAAGCATATCATATTTTTGCAGCACGGCGTGATGGCGTTTAAGCAGTGCCACCGGATGTTCCGAAAGTCCGGCGGGAACCGCATGGCGCTTTTTGTCGTCTCCTCGGAATTTGAGCAGGACATCATTCACGAATATTTTGAATATGATCGGGATGAGATCATTATCACAGGGCTTCCGCGCTGGGACGTGCTGCACGACGCCTCGGACAAGGCGCGTCCGGAGATCCTGCTGATGCCGACCTGGCGGGGCTGGATGGAGTATATGCCGGAAGAGGAATTTAAGGAGAGCGATTACTATCGGAATTACGAGTCGCTGCTGAACAGCCGGGAATTGCTGGAATTGCTGGAAGAGAATGGGATCACGCTGAATTTTTACCTGCACCCGAAATTCCGCGGCTACATCGGGCAGTTTCAGGCGGAAAGCCCCTGGATCAACCTCATTCCGTTCGGGGAAAAGCCACTGAACCAGCTTTTGATGAGCTGCAGCATGCTGGTTACGGATTATTCGTCTGTGGCATGGGACGTCTATTACCAGGAAAAGCCCGTGGTGTTTTTCCCGTTTGACCTGGAAATGTATGAAGAAATGCAGGGAAGCTACGTCGATCTGGAAAAGGACGCGTTTGGCGACGTCGTCCGCACCAGGGAGGAGTTGACGGCGGCCCTTCGCAAATATATCAGGAACGGCTTCCGGGAGGATGAGAGGCAGAAAGAGCGGCGGGATTACCTGTTGCCGCTGCGGGACGACAAGAACAGCGAGCGGATCTACCGAAGGATCCTGGAGGCGAGGCCGGGCAGAAAGCTGAACCTGCGGGAGAAGCTGTTTGGGTGAGAGGCGGGGAACCAAAGCTGGCGCGATATCTTGCATTACGGCCAGGTTGATGATAAAATAAAGAAAAACACGGACGCAGGGGATGCTCTGCGAGCAAGTAATTGTTCAGCCCAGGACTTTGCGCTTGCTGCAAAGTCCGCAAGGGCATGAAGATTCAGCCAAGAGTGAATCCGGGAGGCGGAACTGTTACCGCGAGGATGCGCAGAGATTCGATCAGAAGATGTCTGCGAAAGCAGACCCGAATCTCGCGCCAGGGCGCGTGAATGTGTCTTGAAACAAGGAGGGGATAACGCATGGGTTCATCCGGACGGGGAGAGGCCGGTGGATTTTCAAAGGGGAGGCGGGAGCGTCCGGCCGTGACCGTGCCGAGCGAGATCGCGCAGAACCTGAAGGTGGCGGAGGAAGACGCCAGCTATAAGTATGACGAGACGGCAAGGAACCTCGTGGCGGAGAAGCCCGTGCTGGCCTACATCCTGAA
>CANQTH010000049.1 GCA_947626795.1 uncultured Lachnospiraceae bacterium | reverse complement strand
GAAGGACACCGGGAGGGGCGTCAAGAAGCCGCCGCCCAAATGTCTTCCCTGATCAAAATTCTTCTCTCGCAAAACCTTCTTGCGGACTTGCAGCGCGCTTCCGAAGACGAGGATTTTCGGAACGAGCTGTTCAAAAAATACGGGCTGGCCTGATTTATTTTAAATTTGAATCCGAAACTCCATGCCCTGACCATTCACACCCAGCAAAAGGGGCCGCCTGTGGCAGCCCCGATTTTTATCGTCTGTTTCCGTTGTGAAAAACACCTTAGATATTCCCTCTATCCGGCAGACCTCCTTGCCCATTTTTATCGTCTGTTCCGTCGTGAAAAACACGGCATCCTTATGATTCAAGCCTCTCCCGCAACCTGATCCGCCGCAAATCCCGCAGCCAGCGGACAGACCCTATATTTCTTCCGGTATGATGATCGCGGCCACCAGATATACAATGATCCCCGTCGCCGTGCATCCCAACAAAAGGCAGAGCAGCCGGACGATCGTAGGGTCAATGCCCAAATACTCCCCAATCCCGCCGCATACGCCGCAGATCACCCGATTGTTCCTGGATTTCACTAACCGTTTTGGTTCCATTCCGCTTCCTCCTTCTCTTTATTCCTGCCTAAGCAGGCGCTTGACCGTAACAGTCCAGCCTCCGGCTTCTCTGCTACGGAATCCGCCCATCCAAATAACCTTCTTTGGGAGCTGATTTCCTCTTGACCAAATCTTCGTACCTCTGCGGCGGCGCACTCCGCGGCTTCGGCGGCGTATTTCAGAGATTCCCGCTTGGCCAGATCTCCGTACCTCCGCGGACTTTGCATCAGGCGAAAGTCCGGAGCTGAACTGTCACGCTTGTTCGTATCTTATCTCACTCAGCCTCATCTTACTCCGTCTCCCCGCAAAAATCAACCTTCACTTCCCCGATTCCGCAGTCGATCTCCATCTTCCGGCTGCTTCCCGGATTTTTCACTTCTTTTCCCGCCCAGAAGCCGCCATAGCTGTTCCCGCCGATTTCCACCTCCCCGATCCCGCATTCTACTTCATAATCATAATCCGCCTCTGCCCCGGACACTTCCATCGCGATCTTGCCGCTCCCACATTCCATTTCAATCTTTTTTGCGTCAATCCGCCCGGAAACAAACTCCCCGGCCCCGACAGACAGCTCTATCTTTTCCGCCTTCATATCCGCAACGACCAACTGACCTGCCGCGGCTTCGCCTTCTATTTTCTGTCCCGCCGCCAATTCCTTCTGGAACAGGCACGCCCCGATGCCCAGGTCGATCGAGATTTTCTGCGCCGCCAGCGGCGTTCCGATGGAAAGCGTCCCCGCGCCCTGGCTGATCGAAATATTGCGCCACCCGCCGTCCGCCGTCATTTCATACGGCACCTCCAGGATAATGGACGCACCCGTCTGTTCGGAGCCAACGCTGCCCTGGCTGTCCGCCTCCGCCCCAGAGCTTCCCGCGTCATGTTCCTCCACATCGTGGCTGTCCGCCTCCGCCCCAGAGCTTCCCGCATCCTGCCGGCCGTCCGCTTCATGTTCCTCCACATCGTGGCCGTCCGCTTCATGCTCCTCTGCATCGTACTCCGCCACATCGTGGCTGTCCGCGTCATGTTCCGCCGCATCATGGCTGTCCGCTTCATGTTCCTCCACATCGTGGCCGTCCGCTTCATGATCCTCTGCATCGTACTCCTCCGCATCGTGGCTGTCCGCGTCATGTTCCGCCGCATCATGGCTGTCTGTGACGCTTTCGCCGTGGTACGCGACATTGCGATACCCTGCCACCGCGTTCAAGCTGGCGTCAACGTCAAGATAGATATCCCCCTGCTCTTCAATTTTCAGCGTGCCATCCTTCAAGCGCGTCTGGATCGTTCCCTGCTCTTCCTGCGGGCGCTCCACGCTGACGCGCAGCGTATCGCCGTCCGTCGGCATGATTTCCACCGTCCCGCCCCCGATATCCAGCTCCAGGTTCTCCACATCCTCCCACGGGAACTCGAATTGCTCCTGGCTTCCATCCAAACTGCCGTTTCCCCAGGATCTCCCGAAAAGCGGGATCCGCTCCGATCCAAACGAAAAGTCTTCGCT
Organism: uncultured Lachnospiraceae bacterium; assembly: GCA_947626795.1. Classification (GTDB taxonomy): domain Bacteria; phylum Bacillota; class Clostridia; order Lachnospirales; family Lachnospiraceae; genus Petralouisia. Next base: position 19,721 of record CANQTH010000049.1, on the reverse strand, counting down.
CAATTCCCGATCCAGCTCCGAAAACGTATATCCGATCCCCAATCCAATGGCGCAGCATATCCCGCCCAGCACGATCAGGCACAACGCCGCCGTCAATGCTATTTTTGTGATTTTTTTCATGCCGCCCGCTCCCTTCTGGAAAATATGCCTCTCCAAATCCTCCCGATCGCATTACAGATCCACGGGATCCCTTTCCGCACGACCCAAAGGAATGCCATCGTCAGCAGGATCGCAAATGCCAGCAGCAGCAACCCAACGCCCAATAGCATAAAGCCCGCCGCCACATTTCCGACCGCCATCTGCCCAATGCCTACGCCAAACAGGACAAATCCCGCCAAGTAAAAAGCAACCGCAATGCACGCTGCCGCCACCAGGACGCCAATGGCCGCCGCCGCCACGCCAACCAGCCCTCCCAGCAGGCCCATCCAGGCCGGGCTTGTCACGATCAGGACCGCCACAAGCAGGACGATCTTCAGCGTCCTATTTTCCCCATAGAAGGAACGGCCTCCCTGCGCCTGCCTTCCGCCTTCCTGCCAGCCATAGCCGTCCGATCGGCTTCCCTGTTCCGACCTTCCGCCTTCCTGCCAGCCATAGCCGTCCGATCGGCTTCCCTGCGCCTGCCTTCCGCTTTCCTGCCAGCCATAGCCGTCCGCCCGGCTTCCCTGCGCCTGCCTTCCGCTTTCCTGCCAGTCATAGCTGTCCGATCGGCCTCCCTGCGTCTGCCTCCCGCCTTCCTGCCAGTCATAGCCGTCCGCCCGGCTTCCCTGCGCCTGCCTCCCGCCTTCCTGCCAGCCATAGCCGTCCGCCCGGCTTCCCTGCGCCTGCCTTCTGCTTTCCTGCCAGTCATAGCCGTCCGATCGGCTTCCCTGTTCCGACCTTCTGCTTTCCTGCCAGCCCGGCTCTCCGGACGCATCCGTCTGGACGGCCACTTCCTGACGATCCTGGAAACGCCCGTCCGAAAACCCGCGTTCTGTATATTCCCCGCCGTTCCCGGCGGCGTCCATCCCAAGATCCGCCTTTATCGTAGCAGCCACCTTTTCCGGCGATTCCAATTCCCGCAGGATCCGCTCTTCATTTTCTTCCCCGGCGTCGTCAAAATAACTCCTGTAATAAGACAACGCTTCCTGCCGCTCTTCTTCCGGCACGTCCGACAGGAGCGTTCCCAAACGTTCCATAAATCCCTCTCTGCTCATGATGCTTCTCCTCCTGAAAATAACATTGTAATTTTAGAAGAATAACTGACCCACTCCGCGCGATACAAGTTAAGCTGCGCCGTCCCCCGCTCCGTGATCCTGTAATACCTGCGGTTCCTGCCGCCGCACTCCATATCATAGACTTCCAGGCATCCATCTTTCTGAAGCCGCCGCAGCACGGGATACAAGGTGGACTCCGACACCTCTATCGCCTTGCGCACATCCTGAGTGATCTTATAGCCATAGGTTCCCTCTTCTTCCTTACACACAACCGCAAGGACGATCGCATCCAAAAGAGCTGCGCCTGTGTTGAATACCATGCCATCACTCCTTCGCATTACTATTTTGTGTTCAATATTATATATTGTATAATATTATTTGTCAAGAAGTATTTGAAAGCAAAAAAATGTATGATATATTTTCAAAAGAAACCGAAAAAGCACTAGTTCCACGCAAAGAAAGGAGCTTCCATCATGAAGCTAAACGACGGTTACATCCTCCACAAGATCGGCGGCGAGCCTTACGTTTTGCCCTACGGGCAAAACGTAGCGGACTTCAAGCACGGCCTGCATTTAAACGAATCCGCCCTGCTCCTTTTCCACGCATTGGAAAAAGGGGCGACAGAAGAAAGCCTTCTCGCCCTCATGACGGAACATTACCAGGCGGACGGCTCCATGGCCCCAGCCTTTTCCCAGGATATCCAGCTCTTTCTCGGGCAGTTAAGGGCGATGGGCCTCCTTGCGGACGACAGCCATCAACCGCCCGTCGCGGCCAACGCCTTTTTCCGCATCGGGACGGTCGCATTGGGATACAGCGGCCCGCCCGAGCTGATCCATCCGTCGTTTTCCGACTTCTCCTGCGAGGCCTGCGAGCCGGATCAGACGATACGCGTCGTCCCCATGAGGCCGTCCCGCCATCTGAACGGGGAAATCCTGATCCGCAAGCCGGAGATCGTCATCACAAAGACGGACTCCTGTTACCTGATCTTTTACCCGAACGACCCCGGCCTTTTGGAAACGCGCCTTTCCCTCGACGCGTCCACGGCGGAGTTTTACTGCCCCGCGCCGTTTTCGGACGGCCTTTCGGAAAAATTGTTCCACGCGGTCCGTTTCGCCTTCCTGGCAAAGGCGCAAATGGCGGGGCTTTTTGCCGTCCACTCCGCTTCCATCCTCTACCGAGGGAAAGCCTGGCTTTTTTCGGCTCCTTCCAAAACCGGGAAATCCACGCACGCCGCGCTTTGGAACAGGCTCTACCAGGCCCCGACCTTAAACGGGGACTTAAACCTGATCGGCTTTGAGGGCGGATCTCCAGTCGCATACGGGATCCCCTGGTGCGGCACCTCCAAACGCTACACGGCCCGGACGTTCCCGCTCGGCGGCATCGTGTTCTTAAAGCAGGACGCGCAAAACGCCGCGCGCCCGCTCCCGCCCACGGAAGCCCAGCTTTGCGCCGTGCAGCGCATGATCTCCCCGTCCTGGACCAAAGAGATGCTCTTAAAAAATCTGGATTTCGCCGCGCGGCTTTCCGAAAAGATCCCCTTCTATTCCCTGCGATGCAACATGGAGGATTCGGCGGCGGCCGCCATAAAAGAACAGATCGACCTTTGCCATTAATTCAAAGGTAACAGTTCAGCCTTACGGCTGCCCTGTTACGGAATCCGGCTCATTTCAAATTTGCCTTCGGCAAAGAGCCGGATTCCCACTCGGCAAAATCTACACATTCTTACGGACTTTGCAGCAAGTGCAAAGTCCTGGGATGAGCTGTTACATTCCAGGATCAAAAAAGCAGAAAAAAAGCTAGAAATCCGCAATTATATGGTGTATAATGGAAAAAATAATTCTAACAAGGAGGGAAACCTATGAACTCTTACCAAAAGCCATCCATCATTGAGCTGAAAGAGTCCGGCGAAGGCGTTTACATGGCCAGCGGCGACACTTGCTATGTGGTGAACATGAACGGCAGCGCTACCGTGACGACAGCATGGTACAAGCACTTCGAGCTTTCCTATGTACATACGGGCGCCCATGCGGCAAAAGACGCCATGGTCACGTTCACCTTCAATCAGAACGTCGACGGCTCTTCGATCACCCAGGTACAGGTTATGGGCAGCACCGTATCCGTAAACGGCAACACGGTCGTAGCCAGATATCCGGCCGAGCCTCAGACCACGCCTTTTATCAATGTGTGGACGACAGACTCCGCCATCCTCAACAGCCTGGAAATCACTTCCGCAAGCGCGACCTGCGCGACGGATTAAGCCAATGGCTGCGCGGCGGCCAAGCCGCCGCCCCAGGAAAGGGGTTGCCGCACGGATCCTTCGTGCGGCAGCCCCTTTTTTTGCGACCGTTCGCCATCCCATCTTACTTCCCGTCCGAGCTGGCCAAATATTTCCCGACCAGCCTGCAGTACGCCTCCGATTCCTTATCCATGGACTCATATCCCGCCTCGCCGCGGCGGTCCTTCAGCCCGTACGTCTCCATCAGATATTTCCCGAGCGCCAGAGTAAACTTATACGAACCTTTGATGTTCGTATGGTTCATGTCGCTGAAATCCGTCGCCTCTTCCAGACCCAGGCTCTCATAAGCCGCTTTCTCATTGTAATTGACGACTTCAAACCCCGCCTCTTCCACAATATCCGCCGCCGTATGGATCATTTCCTGCCTGCCCGCATTCAACACGGGAACGGCCAGGAACAAGATCTTCGTGTCCTGCCCGCCGCACCATTCCAGGAAATCCCGCAAGGCCGCCTCGTTCTGAGGCCCGATCGCCGCCCGCCCCTCCGCGAGCGGGTTCTTCTTATTTTTCCCAAGCTGTTTTTCCAAAAAGACCTGCTGGTAATTCGCGTTCATATAAGACCGCTTCGTCTCGGAAAAATCGCCTTCGCCCAGCTCCTTCCACCGGGAATGGAACTGCATGATCGGAAAATAATACTGCAGCTTGTCCGTTCCCGTCACGCCGGAATATTTGCAGTAATTCTCCACCGTATCCAGATAATTCATGGAAAGCTTCATATTGTCCAGAAGCATATGCACCTTGTTATTTTCCTCATCCTCATTGGCGAATGTCGTCAGATCCACTACCAAAACCTCCGGCGACTGCGTCTTCAACGCCTCGACCGCCGTATTTTTCACGATGCTCCCGGGCATCGCGGAAATCGTGAGCTGGGAAGACGCCATCCCGTACTCTTCCCAGGCAAACGGGCTTTGCCAATAACGGTATATATGGCTGTTCCCCACAAACACGACGTCCAGCACGTCCTCTGCTTCCCTGTAATATCCGCGGAAACGCATTTCCGCATATTCGTCTTCCGGCCCTAACAGCTCCCGCACTCCCAAAAGAAGGAGAAATCCAACCAGGAAAAACCCGGCCGTCCCGATGAGATGCTTCGCTAATTTCTTCATGTCTTTTTTCCTCCCTGAGCAAGGCCCCTGATACGCCAAGAAGCCATCCCGCAATGCCTTTGCGGAACGGCAGCCTTGTCCTGTCATTTCCCATATGCCAAATATTTCCCGACCAGCGCACCGTATGCCTCCGCTTTCTCATCCCACGAAGCGTACGCCTCTTCCCCGCGATGGTCGGCCAGACCATATGTTTCTTTCAAATAATTTCCAAGCGCCTTTGTGAATTTATAAGACCCATTGAGGTTCGTATGGTTCTTGTCCCCATAATCCTGCCCCTCGTCGAACCCGAGCTTCGCATAGAGCGCCTCGTCATTGAAATTCAGGAACGGAAACCCGTATTCTTCCACAATATCCCCCGCCCGGTTCATCCTTTCCAGATTATCTTCCCGCAAAACAGGGGCGGCGTAAAACAAAACTTCCATTTCCTGCCCGCCGCACCATTCCAGCAGTTCCCGCAGGGCGGCCTCATTTTTCTGCCCGATCTCGGCCCGGACGTCCGTCGCGCTGTGCGCCGCATCCTTTCCCAGCTTCCGCTTCAAAAACTTGCTCGCGTAATTGGAATTTAAATAAGACTGCCGTGTCTGGACAAAATCCGCTTTTTGCAGTTCTTTCCAGCGGGAATGGAAACGCAGCAGCGGGATATAATACTCCATCTCTTCCAGCCCCTCCACGCCGGCATATTCGCAATACCCTTCCGCCATGTCCAGATAATTCAAGGATAGCTTCATATTGTCCAGCAAACGGTAAATACTGTTGTTCTCCTCCCGGTCAGCCGCTGCGAACGGCGTGATATCGAACACCATCACGTCCGGGGATTGGGTCCTTAACGCTTCGGCCGCCACGTTTCTCACCGCGCTGCTCGGCATTGCCGCAACCGCCAGGCCAGAAGACGCGATCCCATATCCGTCCCACGCGAACGCGCTCTGCCAATAGCTGTACGTATGGCTGTTTCCCACAAATACGACGTCCAGCGTGTCTTCCTCCAGCTCGTAATATCCCCGGAAACGCATCTCAGTCGACTCATCGGAAAGCCCCAGGATCTCACGCAGCCCCAAAAAGGCCGCGATCCCCGCCAGGAAAAATCCGACCGTCCCGATCATATGCCGCGCTATCTTCTTCATGCGATCTTCCTCCTGTCCAAGACTTACCTGTCCCCCGCCATGGGCCGCGCCCGCGCCCCAACGCGCGTCAAAACTGCTGGTATATGAACGCGCTGCTGTCATACAGCGGGCCGTACACCCCGAAGATCACGACCGCGTAAAACGCGCCCCAGTAAATCAGCCAGCGGAAAATAAATCCCTGCGCCGCGATCTTCTCGCGGATATGGACGCCATGTTCATGCGAGATGTCCACCACGAGCAGAAGGAGCGCCATGATCACGATGACCGCCATGTCCTTGCCATCCACGCCCAACTTCAGCAGCGTCCCGTCCACCAACTGCCAGGGCTGCGGGTCGCAGAACACCGTCCGTATCATCGCGACCGCTACGGAGCAGGAAGCCGCCCGCGGGAAAAACCGCCCAAAGGAACACAGCAGGAACGTCCGGACCATCCGGAACAGATTCCAGCCGAAGGACTCCTCCCGGACGCGGAACGCCGCCAGCCCCTTTTCATACAGCGGCTCCAAAAGGATCCCCGCCGTGATGATCGTCCCGTTCCAGATCCCGTAAGCGATATATTTCCAGCTCGCCCCGTGCCAGAAGCCCACCAGGAAATACACCACGAACATCGCCAAAAACGCCGGGAGCTTCTTGCCGATATAATTTCCAAAGATCTTCCTCGCCCCCCTGCCTAACGCGCCAAACTGCTTCGACAGCGACAGCGGGTAGAAGATGTAATCCTTCATCCATTCGCCGAGGGTGATGTGCCACCTGCGCCAGAACTCCTCGATCGACTTGGAAAAATACGGCTGCCTGAAATTTTCCGCCAGCCCGATCCCGAAAATCTGGGCGACGCCCGTCGCGATGTCCATCCCCGCCGAGAAATCCGCATAGATCTGAAGTCCGTACCCAATCACGCCAAACAGCAGGATCATGCCGCCGTAACTCTCGTAACCGTCAAATACCGTACCCACCAAAACCCCGATGCGGTCCGCCAGGATCAGCTTTTTCATGAATCCCCACAAAATGAGCTGGCAGCCATATTTCAGCCTCGCAAAATCAAACGTATGCCCTTCCATGAGCTGATCCGCCATTTTATCATGCCGCGCGATCGGCCCCTGGATGATCTGCGGGAAAAAGGACATATACAACGCGAATTTGAAGAAATTCCAGTCCGCGCCGTATTTCCCCCGGTAAACGTCCACGATGTAGGAGATCGCCTGCAGGGTATAGAAGGAAATCCCAAGCGGAAGCAGAAGATTGAGCTGGTAATCTCCCGGCTCTAACCCGAAATGCCGCAGTAGCGGCGACACGTTCCCCAGGAAGAAATTATAGTATTTGAAAAACAGCAGCATCCCGAAATCGAGCGCAACCCCGAAAAACAGGATCACTTTTTTCTTCTTTGTCACCGCCAGCTTGTACTGCTTCCTTTCAGCCGCGGTCATTTCCTCCTGATGCTTTTTCAAATACCCCGCCGCGTGGATATTTTTCCTTCCCAGCAAGATCCCCGTCGCCCAGGTGATCGCCGTCATCCCCGCAAGCGCCAGGACGAGCGACGCGCTGCTCTGCCAATAAAACAGGTAACTTGCCGCCAACAGGACGCACCACCGGAATTTTTTGGGCATGGCAAAATATACAACGCAAGTCGCCGCCACAAAGATCAGAAAAACCGCTGATACCAATTGCATGCTCTCCATCGTGCCTCTTCCTCCGTAACCATTCTTAATCAAAGACCCCGCGCCGCCCGTTTTTCACGCGGCGGCAATTTACAGTATAATCACAGATTACGATAGAAATTTGAGACTTGCAAATTTTTTATCTGATGGGAGCGTTCATCCTAATCCTTTCCTTTTTTTCTTCTGCCCGCAATGTACGGACACTTGCGCGGTCAGCCCTCCCGCTTCTGGCTTCGCGCGCTCAGACCGTCCGGCCCCGTCTCGATCCGGATCACGTCCCCGGCCCGCACTTTATCCGCAAGGATCAGCTTCGCCGCGAGCGTCTCCACCGTTTTCTGCAAATACCGCTTCAACGGCCTTGCGCCATATACCGGGTCGTAGCTGCGGTCCACGATGAAGTCCTGCGCCTCCTGCGTCAGCTCCACGGACACCTCGCGGTCGGCCAGCCGCTTGTTCAGATCCGCCATCAAAAGGCGGATGATATCCTTGACGTTCCCTTTCGTCAGCGGCTTAAACAAGATGATCTCATCCAGCCTGTTCAAAAATTCCGGGCGGAAGCTGGCGCGCAGCTCTCCCATCACGGCCTCCTCGCACTCCAGCTTGATCTCCCCGTTCTCCTCAATGCCTTCCAGCAAGTGGGAAGATCCCAGGTTCGAGGTCATGATCAGGATCGTATTCTTAAAATCCACGGTACGCCCCTGGGAATCCGTGACGCGCCCGTCGTCCAAGACCTGCAGCAGCACATTGAACACGTCGGGATGCGCTTTCTCCACCTCGTCGAACAAAACGACGGAATACGGCTTCCTGCGCACGGCCTCCGTAAGCTGCCCGCCCTCTTCATAGCCCACGTATCCGGGAGGCGCCCCGATCAGGCGCGATACGGAATATTTTTCCATATACTCGCTCATGTCGATCCGCACCATGTTGTTCTCGTCGTCGAAAAGGCTCGCGGCGAGCGATTTCGCAAGCTCCGTCTTCCCTACCCCGGTCGGCCCCAGGAACAGGAACGACCCGATCGGCTTGCCCGGATCCTTGATCCCGGCCTTGGAACGGATGATCGCCTCCGTCACCTTGCTCACGCCCTCTTCCTGCCCGATGACGCGCTTGTGTAGTTCCTCGTCTAAATGGAGCGTCTTGTTCCGCTCGCTCTCCGTCAATTTCGCGACCGGGATGCCCGTCCAGCGGGAAATGATCTTCGCGATCTCCTCCTCGCTTACATTCTCATGCACAAGGCTCAAGTCCCGCTTCTTCACCAGCTCCTCTTCCAGCTCCAACTGCCGCTGCAGCTCCGGCTTCTTCCCATACTGCAGCTCCGCCGCCTTTTCCAGGTCGTAATTCTGCTGCGCCAGCGCGATCTCGCTGTTGATGGCCTCCAGGTCCTCCCGCAGCTTCTGTACGCGCTCGACGGACTTTTTCTCATTGTCCCACTGCGCCTTCTTCGACTGGAACTCGTTTTTCAGGTCGGCAAGCTCTTTCTGCAGCGCCTCCAGCCTGTCGCGGCTCAAGCGGTCCTCCTCTTTTTTCAGGGCGGCCTCCTCGATCTCCATCTGCATCACTTTGCGCCGCATCTCATCCAATTCCGTCGGCATGGAATCCAGCTCCGTCTTGATCAGCGCGCAGGCCTCGTCCACCAGGTCGATCGCCTTGTCCGGCAAAAAGCGGTCGGTGATATAGCGGTTCGACAGCACGGCCGCGGACACCAGCGCGCCGTCCGTGATCTTTACCCCGTGGAACACCTCGTAGCGGTCTTTCAGGCCGCGCAAGATGGAAATCGTGTCCTCCACCGTCGGCTCTTCCACATGGACCGGCTGGAAACGCCGCTCCAGCGCCGCGTCCTTTTCCACATATTCGCGGTACTCGTCCAACGTCGTCGCGCCAATGCAGTGCAGCTCCCCGCGCGCCAGCATCGGCTTCAGCATATTCCCAGCGTCCAGCGCGCCGTCCGTCTTGCCCGCGCCGACGATCGTATGCAGCTCATCGACAAACAGAATGATCTGCCCGTCGCTGTTCTTCACTTCATCCAGGACGGCCTTCAGCCGCTCCTCAAATTCCCCGCGGTACTTGGCCCCGGCCACCAGCGCGCCCATGTCCAGCGCGAACAGCCGCTTATCCTTCAGCCCTTCCGGCACGTCGCCCCGCACGATCCGCTGCGCCAGCCCTTCCACGACCGCCGTCTTGCCGACGCCCGGCTCGCCGATCAGCACCGGGTTGTTCTTCGTTTTCCGGGAAAGGATGCGCACGACGTTCCGGATCTCGCTGTCGCGCCCGATGACCGGATCCATCTTCTGCTCCCGCGCGCGGGCGACCATGTCGTACCCGTACTTCGCCAGCGTGTCGTATGTCGCCTCCGGGTTGTCCGACACAACGGACTTGTTCCCGCGCACCGTGGCCAGTGCCTGCAGGAAACGCTCGCGCGTGATCCCGTATTCCTTGAAGATCTCCTTCATCGCCTGGTTGGGGTATTTCAACAGCGTCAGGAACAAATGCTCAACCGACACATATTCGTCCCCCATTTTCTTCGCCTCGTCTTCCGCGCTGACGAACACCTTATTCAGATTCTGGCCGATATAAACCTGCCCGCCGGACACCTTCACCCGCTTCGCCAGATGGTTCTTCGCATTCTGCTCAAAATGCTCCCGGTTGATCTCCATCTTCTCGATCAGCTTCGGGATCAGGCCGTCTTCCTGCTGCAGCAGCGCCACCAAAAGATGCTCCTGCTCGATTTCCTGATTGCCATACTCATAAGCCAGCTTTTCGCAGCTATTGATGGCTTCCACCGATTTTTGCGTGAATTTTTGGATGTTCATAAAGATTCCCCCTTCCTGCCTCTTGTTCTATCTTTTGTATAACAATAGCACGTTTTGTTAGCACTGTCAAGAGGTGAGTGCTAATGTTTTTCAGAAAATTTTTGCAAACCCGTGATCTTACTGGGTTTGCAAAATGTCATTTCCCACAATGCCAGAAATCTATTCCGTTCTTCTCCTAAGCAAAAAGATATCAGAGTCCCTGCAAAAATCATCTTATCCCCTATTCCCAATATTTTCTGACTTCCTCTTCCGACTTTTGCAAAGAAAGGCCAAATTTCTCAGCCACACGCCGAATTGTTTCCTGTAACGAAAAATTAACTTCTTTATAGGTTTCAACAGAACCTTTTATTTCACCCTCTATTTTACCTTCTATTCTGCTATCCAGTTTCATTTCTTCAATTGCTGCACACACATCAACTACCTCCTGTCCTTCCGGGTATTTCAATTTTGAATTCGTTGTCACACTGATCACTTCCGCTGCCTGCCGTTCCAAATTGCGGAAATTCTTATCTTTCTGCGTCACTTCCTGCAGTTTTTTCTTATCCTTTGAATATTTTATATAAAGCATAACTTCTTTCAAGCTCGATTGAAATTCCTCAATCTCTCCCTCCGACATCCTCTCCGGAGCAATTAAGTTGATTTTATAATCTGGCATATACTGCAGGATGGCCTCATCCGTCACCGAATACATCTCCTTCAACGTGAGAGGCCCATCCCATCTTTCCGCTGAATAAAAGACAACTAACGTCATCACAGGGAGCAGCTTATCTGTTTTATAAAATCCACTCAAATATTCATCTTGTGATGGTTTATAAGTTTCTTCAAACTTATCACTTTCTTCCCTCTTATGTGACTTTGCTGTTTCTGATACTTGGTGTGCAAGCTGCATGAAATCATATAAGCCATTCTTCACTGGCATGGCATAGTTAATATCACTCTGGTTTTCTATCCCCAAAAGACAGTATGCCATATTCCCGTCTGTCATCACCATTTTGAGTATATCCCTGTATTTCTGTTCTGGAACGCCCGCATCACCACTCCCATATGGAATGGCAATCTCCGTCGTATCCAGTTCTCTTAACTTTTCCGGCTTTATCATCTGCCTGCCATGGTACAGGTATTTATTGAACGCATCCGCAAACACAATCGGATTCCGCATATACTCTTTCGTTATAGTATCTTTTTTCCCCAATTTCCCACTGTCCCTCGCTTTATATAAATATCATGTAAAAAGTTGTATTCGCGCTTATAACATCGCCTTTTTTCTATTATAACATCTTCTATCTTATTTTTCACTCTTTTTCTCCCGCGCGATTGCGCGTTGCCGTAATAGTTCAGCCTTCCGGCTTCACAGTTACGGAATCCGGCTCATTGAAAGTTTGCCTTTGGCAAGGAGCTGGATTCCCACTCGGCAAAATTTACACATTCTTACGGACTTTGCAGCAAATGCAAAGTCCTGGGCTGAACTGTTACGCGCTGCCTGCCGCGTCTGGAAATCTGTCAACGCATGGCCTCGTATCAGCACGAATGCCGCAGAAACCCTTAGAACAGGGTTCTGCGGCATTTCGCGCCATGAGTGAATGCTCACTCTCTTTTTGCCATCCGGCTTATTTTACTGTCACTTTCAAGGTAGCCTTCTTGCCGTTGTAAGCCTTAACGGTGATCGTCGCCGTGCCTTTCTTGAGGGCCGTCACTTTCCCGCTGCCGTCTACCTTCGCAACCTTCTTCTTGCTGCTCGTGTATGTGAAGGAATTGCAAGCTTCCTTCGCCCCTACTTTCGCCTTGATCTTGAAGGTCTTCTTCGGCTTCAGGGAGACTTTCTTCTTGTTCAAAGTCACTTTCTTCGGCGCGTTCTTAACCGTCACCGTGCAGGTCGCGCTCTTGCTCCCTACGGATGCCGTGATCTTTGCCGTGCCAGCCTTCTTCGCCGTCACTTTCCCGTTCTTAACGGTCGCGACAGCGCTCTTGTTCGATTCCCACTTCACGCTCTTTGCCGCGCTCTTCGGGTTCACGGTCGCCTTCAGGGAATACGTCTCTTTTACGCCAAGCGTCAATTTCTTCGCGTTCAGGGAGAGTTTCTTCACCGTCGGCCCCGCCGCTTTTACCGTTACCTTGCAGGTCGCGCTCTTGCCGCCCGCCGTCGCCGTGATGTCCGCCGTGCCAGCCTTCACAGCCGTCACCTTGCCGTTCGCGACTGTCGCCACAGCCGTGTTGCTGGACTTCCAGGTCACAGCCTTATCCGACGCGTTCGCCGGAGCTACCGCCGCCGTAAGCGTCTCAGACTTCCCGATTTCTAAGGAGAGACTGCTCTTGTTCAGCGTCACCGCGCTGACCGGAATATCTACCTGCACGTTTAAGGAAACCGTCTTATACTCTTCCTTCAGCTCTTCCTCGTACGTCATCTTCAGGATCGGCGTACCGTCCGCTGCCCAATGCACACGTTTCAGGCGCGCATGGCGGCACGGGTCTTTTAACGGATCATCACTATATTTTCCGCACATCTGGTAGTTATGGGACGTCGGCCTTGCATGGTATACAAAGATCACATTGCCGTCCTGGTCTACCGTAAAGGAGTTATGCCCCGGGCCTTCCTCACCGTCCACGTCGCGGGAGGTAAGAAGCGGGTATGGGCTCTTCGTCCAGTTCGCAATATCTAACAGATCCGCCGTGCTGTCCGCGCTGCACATACCGATCGCATACTCGGAACCAGTGCCGGATACGGAGTAGCACAGGAAGATCTTCCCGTCATGCTGCAGTACGGTCGGGCCTTCATTCACGCAGTAGCGGATGCGCTCCCAGCCATATTCCGAGCAGGTCAGGCGCGTGGACGGCGATGTTACCTCCCACGGCTTATCCTCGTTCACCGTCGCGATGAACAGGTCCGTGCTGGTACCCTGGTAAGATGCGGTCGGCTTCCCTGCCCATACGACATAGGACTGCCCGTCCGCCTCGTTCTTAAAGTATGTCATGTCCAGGCAGAATGATGTCGCCAGGGATTTTAACGGGTCTTCCACGCCGTCCGCCAGGCGCATCTGGTAATCCTTCCACTCCGATGCGTCGCCGGATAAAACCAGAGCGGTGTCATACGGATCCCTGTCGCCGTCCAAAACGAGCGCATGGCTGAAAATATCATACGCGTTGCCGGAAGAGTGGCTCTCCGTGAAATATACCACCCATTTGTCGCCCACGCGATGGATCTCCGGCGCCCAGATGTAACGATATCCCTGTTTCTCCGTGCCGTTGTTCGCCTCAAATTTCTGGTTCTGGACTTTCCAGATCGTCACCTGTTCTTTCCTGGACTGCAGCTCCTCTAACGTCCTTCCGCGCCGAAGCACAATACGGTCGTACTGATCCGGTTTGTCGTTTTCATCAATCTCGTCGCCCTCTTCTGGGAAATAGGAAGCGGTCATGTAATAATATCCGCTCTGCTCATCCCAGTAGATGTTCGGGTCCGCCATGCCTTCGATGAACTTTGTCTCATCGTAGTATACTGTCTTGGTGTCCGGATCGTAGTTGTCCGCGTCCTTCGGCGTGGTCACATTGTCCGGATTGTCGTCCGGAAGATCGCTTCCGTTCAATGCCTTTAAGTTGTTTAAGTACTTCGGCTGCACGACCGTCCCCTTCAACTGGAACGTCCCGCCTGCGGAAAGATCCACGCCCTTGAGCGCGTCCGTCCAGTCAATGTTGAACTTCTGCGTGGAGCCGTCGTTGAACACTGCGTTCACGCTCGGATATTTCTTGCTCAGCTCAGCCTCTGTCAGAGCCTTCGCTTCCGCATTCGTGAGCTTTAAGTCGGACAGGGTCTCCAGCCCGGTATTCTCAATCGTCCCCAGCTTGTTCACGATGTACGTGTACTGCTCGTCGGTCAACGTAACCGCGTTCCCCAAGGTGATGCTGTCGTCGCTTTCCAGGATATTCTCGCCATCCAGCATGAGCTTCACGTCCGCCTTGTTCAGCGGCGCCGCCGTCTCATAGCTTGCTACGACGGTGTCGTCATAGTAATTCACGCCGTCCTTGGACGTGAACACATGGTATCCCTTTGTCGCGTCCGAATCCTGCGCCACAACGGTGAAGGGCGCGTCCGCTTTCGCATTGTCCACATAGACCGTCGGATTCTGGACGCGCAGCGTGCCGTCCGGGCTCTTCGAGAAGATCACGCCGCCGCCATTGTTCAGCACGTTGTAGGTCTTCCCATCCTCGCTGACCGCCATATAGACGCTCTCCGTCTCCTGCTCTACCCTGTCTGTCTTTGCATAGAACGCTTTCTTTGTGGAATAAACCGTCAGGTATTTGCTGCTCTGCACATCCTCCGAGCGGCTCTCCACGGTTGCCTGGGCGCCTGCCGCGTATGCCGTCGCCAGCCCGGAGACCGGAACCATCGTGACTGCCATCGCCACAGACAGCACGGAAGCAAAGCACCGTTTCATTAGTCCTTTCATAATAACCCTCCTTTTCTTTTTATGATTAATATTTTATCCTCTTTCTTATGATTTTTCAATAGTTTTTTCGATTATATATTACCTATATATTACAAACGCGGCTTTCCTTATTTTACCGTCACCTTCAAGACGGCTTTCGCCTTCTTGTTGTACGTCATGACGGTGATCGTCGCCTTCCCTTTCTTGACTGCCGTCACTTTTCCGGTCTTGCTGACCTTCGCCACCTTGTTCCGGCTGCTCTTGTACAAGAATTTGCTGCATCCATATTTCGCGCTGACCTTCGCTTTGATCTGGAACGTCTTTTTCGGCTTCAGCGTCGTCTTTTTCTTGTTCAGGCTGACCTTCGCTTTCTTGTCCGGCGCTTTCTTCACCGTGACTGTGCAGGCTGCGCTCTTGCCGCCCGCCGTCGCTATGACCTTCGCCGTCCCTTCTTTCTTCGCCGTCACCTTGCCGTTCTTGACGGTCACTGCGGAACGCTTGCCCGTCACGCTCCACTTCACGCTCTTTGCCGCGCTCTTCGGGCTTACGGACGCCTTTAAGGAATACGTCTCCTTTACGCCGAGCGTCAATTTCTTCGCGTTCAGGGAAATCTTCTTCACCGTCGGCCCGGCCGCCTTTACCGTGACCCTGCAGGTCGCGCTCTTGCCGCCCGCCGTCGCCGTGATGTCCGCCGTCCCGGCCTTCACGGCCGTCACCTTCCCGTTCGCGACTGTCGCCACGGCCGGATTGCCGGACTTCCAGGACACAGCCTTGTCCGTCGCGTTCGCCGGGGCTACCGTCGCCGTCAGCGTCTCGCTCTTCCCAACCGTAAGGGTAAGCGAGGACTTATTCAGCGTCACGCCCGTCACCGCCACGGCCGGGGCTTCCGCCGTCACTTCCACCGTGCAGCTCGCCGAAGCGCCGCTTGCCGCCGTCGCCGTCACCTTCGCCGTCCCGACCTTATTTGCCGTCAATGTCGCGCCCAGGCCGTCCGCGCTCTTCTCCACGCTTACGACAGCCGGATTGTCCGACGTCCAGGTAAGGGACTTGTTCGTCGCGTCCGCCGGAGTTACCGCCGCCGTCAGCTTCCCGGCCGTCCCAACCTGCAGTTGGAGGGACGCGCTGCTCAGCGTGATCCCCGTCACGGGCTTGGCAAGCTCTGTCCCGCCTGCCCCGACGCTGACGCTTAACTTCACCGTCTGGTTCTCTGCCGCCAATTCCTCTTCGTATGTCATCTTCAAGATCGGCGTGCCGTCCGCCGCCCAATGCACGCGCTTCAGACGCGCATGGCGGCACGGGTCGTTGAGCGGCTCGCTGTCAAATCCGCCGCAAGCCTCGTAATTGTGGGACGTCGGCCTTGCATGGTACACGAAGATCACATTTCCGTCCTGGTCCACCGTAAAGGAATTATGCCCAGGCCCTTCCTCGCCGTCCACATCGCGGGAGGTAAGGAGCGGGTACGGGTTCTTCGTCCAGTTCTTGATATCCAGCAGGTCCGCCCCGCCGTCCGCGCTGCACATGCCGATCGCATATTCCGAGCCTGTGCCGGACGCGGAATAGCATAAGAAGATCTTCCCGTCGTGCTCCAGCACGGTCGCGCCCTCATTGACGCAGTAGCGCACGCGCTCCCAGCCATAATCCGCAAACGTCAGGCGCGTGGATGCCGACGTTACCTTCCACGGCTCATTCTCATCCACCGTCGCGATGAACAAGTCCGTGTTGCCGCCCTGGTACGCCGCGGTCGGCTTGCCTGCCCAGATCACGTAGGACTTTCCGCTCTTGCTGTCCTTAAAATACGTCATGTCCAGGCAGAATGCCGTAGCGAGCGATTTATACGGGTCTTCCACGCCGTCCGCTAAACGTATCTGGTAATCCTTCCACAACGATTCCTCGTCAGACGCCTGCAGCGCCGTCTCGTACGGGTCTTTGTCCCCGTCCAGGACAAGCGCGTGGCAGAAAATGTTGAACAAGTCGCTGGAATGGCTCTCCGTAAAGAAGATGACCCATTTGTCCCCTACGCGGTGGATCTCCGGCGCCCATACATAACGGTAGCCCTGCTGGTCCTTCCCGCTCCTGTTCTCAAATTTCTGGTTCTTCACCTTCCAGACCGTCACCTGGCCCTGCCGCGACTGCAGCTCCTCCAGCGTCCGGCCCCTGCGCAATACCACGCGGTCGTACTGCTCTAACACGTCGTTCTCATCGATCTTGTCCATTTCCTCCGGGAAATAGGACGCCGTCATGTAATAATAGCCTGTCTGCTCATCCCAGTAGATATTCGGGTCCGCCATCCCTTCGATAAACTTCGTGGGATCGTAATACACCTTCCCGGTCTGCGGGTCGTAATTGTCCTCATCCTTGGGATCCGACACATTTTCCGGATCGTCGTCCGGCAGGCTGCTCCCGTTCAGTGCCTTTAAGTTGTTCAGGTATTTGTTCTGGACGACTTTCCCCGTAAGCTCGTATTCGCCGTCCTTGGAGAGATCCACGCCCTTGAGCGCGTCCGTCCAGTCAATCTTGAAGCTCTGCACGGAGCCGTCGCTGTACTGCGCTTCCACGCTCGGGTACATCTCCTTCAACAGCCCTTCCGTCACCTGCGCGCTTTCCTCTTTTTTGATCTTGAGTTCCCCTAATGAAGCAAGCCCCGTGTTCGTCACCGTGCCAAGCTTGTCCGTCAGGAACTTATACTGTGCGTCCGTCAGCTTGACGGCGTTCCCCAGCGTAATGCCCGCGTCGCTTTCCAAGATATTCTTCCCGTCCAGGAGCAGCTTGAAGCTGTCTTTCTTCAGCGGGGAATAAAACGCTTCCATATTATAGGAAGAAACCATGTCGTCCTCATAGTAATGCACGCCGTCCGCGGACGGGAACACATGCAGCCCTCTCGCCGCGTCCGCATCCTGCGCCACGATGGTAAACGGCGCGTCCGCATTCGCATTGTCGATCCAGATCCGCGGATTCGCAAGGCGCAGCGTCCCGTTCGTGTTTTTCGAGAAGACCACGCCGCCGCCATTGTTCAGCGCATGGAATTCCTTCCCGTCCTCGCTGACCGCAAAATAAACGCTCTGCGTTTCCTGCGCCACATTTGTCGCGCTCGCGTAAAAATCAGTCGTCGTCGTATAAACCATCAGGTACTTCCCGGCGTCCAGGCTCTCCGTATAGCCCATGATCTTCACCTGGAACGGCTGGGACGTCTTGCCCAACATCGTCGCCGTGATATTCGCCGTGCCTTCCGCGACGCCCGTCACCTTCCCGTTCCCGTCCACGGAAGCGATCTCCGGCTTGTCGGACGCCCATGTCACCGTCTCGCCCTCGACCGTCGCATAAGACGGCACAAGCTCCGCGGACAACTGCACGGACTCTCCCGGGAGCGCCACGTTCCTCCCGCTCACGGCAAGGCCCTCAAGCGGCACGTCCACCTTTGTCTCCTGGTAGAGCTTCTCCACTTCCGCGTCCGTCAGCGCCGCGCCATAGAAGGAAATGTCGTCCATCAGCGCGCCCGCGCAGCTCCAATACGTCGCAAGGCTCGCGCCGAGCCGCACGTTCGTCTTCTCGCCGCCCGCTAAGCCGCCCGCTAAGTCGGAAAGCATCTGCTCAAAGGTCTGGCTGGTTCCGCCGTTCCCCGTCTCCGTATATTCGATCTTCCTGCCGTTGCGGTAGAACGCGATCCCGTCTTTCGTGAAGGATACCGTATACATCCTCCACGCGCCCGCCTTCAAGTCCATGTCCGTAATGCGGAAATCCCGGAAATTGGAATTCTGGTCCGTCGTGTTCCAATATGCATACTGCTGGTTCAAGGCAAGCGTGCCTGCCCTGCCCGTCGTCGCCGGGGCCACCTCAAAATCCATCAGGCAGCGGCCGCCGTCCGGCGCGCCTGTCGTATTCGTCCAGAAGCTGACCGTAAACCCGTTTTCCGTCATTTTCCCCTCGAACGGGTTCTCCGGAAGCACCGCCGCCGCGCTGTCCTCATACGCCTGCTGCGTCAGGGACAACACCTGCCCGCGCACTTCGTTCTGCACCAGCTCCGGCTTTTTGCCATTCCCGGAAACTTCCAGCTTCAGGTCGCGGCTGCCGTCCGTCAAGGCGTCGTCGCCCTTCGCCTTGAATTTGTCAAAATCATATGTCGCGATCGCTTTTTCCCCGACCGCATACATAATGACGCTTATCGTATACGTCCGTTTCTCCGTATAAGTCGCTTCCCCGACATAGGTGATCTCCGCTTCCAGCTCCGCCTGCGCGCTCCCGGACTCCGGCTTCGCCACCTTTGCCGTGATCACGCCGCCCGCTTCCTCGACCGTGAGGACGGACTCATCCTTGCTCGTCCAGGCGATCTTCGTCTTGCCTTCCGTGTCGATCGTGCCTGGCAGCGTGAAATCGCCGCTTACCACGCCCGGATCAAAGTTGAACGCCTTTAACAGTGCCTCAAATTCCGCCTTGTCGTTGCTAAGGACCTCAACCGCGAACGGCTCGGACGATACGCCCGCGACTGTCGCCGTGATATGGGTAAGCCCGGCTTTCACGCCGACGACCTCGCCCGTCTGGCTCAGCGTCACCTCGCCGTCGTCCCCTTCGGCCTTCGCGATCTCCCACTTCACATCCTTCGGCGTGTTGCCCGTCGAAAGGGTAACTCCCAACTGGATGGACTTATTGGCCTCCACGCTCGACGGCCCCGTGACCGTGACCGCCTCTAACGGCTTGTCCAGGGAGATCGTCTCCTCGTAGAGCGCCGCCACCTCTTCTTCCGAAAGCTCCTTGCCATAGAAGGAAACGTCGTCCATCAGCGCGCCCGCGCATGTCCAGTAGTTCGCAAGGCTCGCGCCGAGCCGCACGTTCGTCTTCTCCCCTTCTGCGAGCAGCCCGCCCGTCAGGTCAGAAAGCATTTTCTCATAATTGGCGGATCCATTGGCAACCGTATGGCTGATCTTTTTCCCGTTGACATAGAAAGATACGCCATCCGCCGTAACCGTCATCGTGAACATCTTCCATTCGCCCTTGGTAAAATTGCTCCCGATGTTAAAATCCGTGAAATTCCCGTTCTGTGAAGTCGTGTTCCAGTAAACCATCTGCTGGTTCATCGCCAGCGTCCCGGCCCGGTCCGTCGTCGCCGGGGCTACCTCAAAATCCAGCAGGCAG